>USHZ01000119.1 GCA_900554595.1 uncultured Collinsella sp.
TCCAGCCGAAGCCAGCATCGTCATCTGCCAACACGAAGGCGGCATCAAAGGCAAACGACTCATCGACCAACTCACCAAAGCCGGAGCCGTCAAAGAAACCGTAGCCGACCTCAAAAAAGCCGAAGCGAAACTCAACTTCACCATACAATGCTTCGAACGACGCAACCGACGCATCGAACCCATGGCCGCACAACAACTCGTGGCCGTACTCGGCGACAAAACCGGCGAACTCGCAGCCATGGCAGGACAACTCTGCTTCGACTTCGACGACAATCCCATAACATTGGAACGCGTCAACCAATACCTCACAGCAAATCCCCAAGTAGACGGCTTCCGTGTCGCCGACCTCGCACTCTCCGGACGTGCCGCCGACGCCATCATCGCCATGCGCGCCTCAATAGAACAAGGCACCGCGCCAATCGCACTCATCGGAGCGCTCGCCATGAAACTACGCACCATGGCCAAAGCCTCAGCCGTACGCTCCGGCACCATCAGCGAAGCGGAAGCGAAAACCAATTCATGGGTGCTGAAAAACGCCACCAGACAGCTCTCCGGATGGACCTCCGACGGCATGAGACGATGCATCCAAATGCTCGCATGGGCCGACGAACAAAGCAAAACTAACGGATCGGACCCTGTCTACGCGCTAGAACGATCCATCGAACTGATCAGCAGCAAAGGACGAACCAACTAACATGAGCGAGGCAACCATTACTGACGCCAACGAAAACACCAGCGAAGGCACTGCCAAAACCGTCACCGTCGAAGCGACAACCGGCGAAGCCATGCGCGAACTCGGCAAACAAGTCGCACACCTCACCCACGGCGGAGACGTCATACTCCTCTCAGGGCCACTCGGCGCAGGAAAAACCACCTTCGCACAAGGCTTCGGCGCAGGACTCAACATCAGCGAACCCATCGTCTCGCCAACCTTCACCATCGCACGCGAACTCAAAGGCCTCGGTGCGGAAGGCCTCCCACTCATCAATCTGCTCGGCGAACTTATCGGCGTCGACCATGCGCAGCACGTCGGCGGCCAGGGCCCAGCGGTCCATGTTGTTCAGGCGCAGCATGTCGAACGGCGTGGTCGTGGAGCCCTTCTCCTCGTAACCGTGGACGCGGAAGGCGTCGTGGCCGGGACGGTTCCAAATCAGACGGCGGATCGTGCCGGCATAGGCGTGGAATGCGAAGAGCACGGGCTTCTCGCCGCAGCCGAACAGCTCAGCCCAGCGTTCATCGCTGATGGCCTGGTCGTTCTCGCAGACGTTCTGGATCTTGAGCAGATCAACCACGTTGACGAACCACACCTTAATGCCTAGCTCGCGCAGCATATCGGTTGCGGCCAGAGCCTCGAGCGTCGGCACGTCACCGCAGGTCGCAACCACGACGTCGGCCTCGGCGAGTGAGCCAGCGGTCGATGCCCACTTCCAGGTCGCGACGCCCTCGGCGAGCTCGGCCTTTGCCTCGTCGACCGTCTGGAAGGTCGGGGCGGGCTGCTTGCCGCAGAAGATGGCGTTGACGCAGTCGGTGGACTGGTAGACGCGCTCGGCCACGGCAAGGGCCATGTTAGCGTCGGCCGGATAGTAGGCATTCACGATGTGCGTGTCGTTGGCCTTGTTGAGCAGCAGGTCGATAAAGCCGGGGTCCTGGTGCGAGAATCCGTTGTGGTCCTGGCGCCAGACATGGCTCGACAGCAAAATGTTAAGGCCGCTAATGGGAGCACGCCACGGAATCTCGCGCTTGGTAGCCTCGAGCCACTTGCAGTGCTGGTTGACCATGGAGTCGACCACATGGACAAAGCTCTCGTAGGAGCTCCACACGCCGGAGCGGCCGGTGAGCACGTAGGCCTCGAGGAAGCCCTCGCACTGGTGCTCGGAAAGCTGCTCGACAACCTTACCGGAGCCTGCCAGCAGCTCGTCGTTGGCCTCGTCCTCGTAGAAGCCGGCATCCCACTGCTTCTTGGTCACCTTGTAGGCAGCCTGCAGGCGGTTAGACGCGGTCTCGTCGGGACCGAAGATGCGGAAGTCGTCCATGTTCTTGGCCAGGACGTCGGCAGTGTACTCGCCAAAGACGCGGGCGGCCTCGGTGGAGCCCCAGCCGTGACCCTTCTCGGCGACGGGGATCTCGTGGGCGTGGATATCGGGCAGTTCGAGCTCGCGGCGCACCTTGCCGCCGTTTGCATTGGGGTTGGCGCCGATGCGCAGCTCGCCGGTCGGCATAAAGGCCGTCACCTCGGGGCGCACCTGGCCCTCGGGCGTAAAGAGTTCCTCGGGCCTGTAGGAGCGCAGCCACTCGCGTAGCACGCGGAAGTGCTCGTGGGTGTCCTTGGCGCTCGCCAGCGGCACCTGATGCGCGCGCCAGGAGTCCTCGGTCTTCTTGCCGTCGATGTGCTTGGGGCAAGTCCAGCCCTTGGGCGTACGGAACACGATCATGGGATAGGCCGGGCGGACCACGGTCTCGCCCGCGGCTGCCTGGGCCTGAGCGGTGGCCTTGATGTCGCAAATCTCGTCAAAGACCTGCTCAAACAGGGCGGCGAAACGCTCATGGATGCTCGCGTGACTCTCGTCGTCAAAGCCAGCGACAAAGAAGTGCGGCTTGTAGCCCATACCCTCAAAGAACTTGGTGAGCTCCTCGTCGGACACGCGGGCGAGGATGGTGGGGTTGGCGATCTTGTAGCCGTTGAGGTGCAGGATCGGCAGGACGATACCGTCGGTTGCCGGGTTCACGAGCTTGTTGGACTGCCAAGAGGTCGCAAGCGGACCGGTCTCGGACTCGCCGTCGCCCACCACGGCCACGGCCAGCAGGCTCGGATTGTCCATGACGGCGCCGTAGGCGTGGCTGAGCGTGTAGCCGAGCTCGCCGCCCTCGTGGATGGAGCCGGGCGTCTCGGGCGCAAAGTGGCTCGGGATGCCGCCGGGATAGGAGAACTGGCGGAAGAACTTCTGCAGGCCGGCCTCATCATTGGTGATGTCGGGGCGGATCTCACGGTAGGTGCCATCGAGCAGCGACTGGGCGGTGCCAGCGGGACCACCGTGGCCCGGGCCCATCAGGAAGATGGCGTTCTGGTTGTGGTCGGCAATAAGGCGGTTGACGTGGCCGAACAGGAAGTTGATGCCGGGCGTGGTGCCCCAGTGACCGACCAGGCGATGCTTGACGTCCGGACGACCAAAATCGCGCGTCTCGCCGGTCTTCTCGTCGACAAAGTCGGCGCGCATCAGCGGGTTGGAGCGAAGGTAAATCTGGCCGACGGACAGGTAGTTCGAAGCGCGCCAGTACAGGTCGACACCCTCGAGCTCGGAAGCGGGAACCTCATGTCCCAGTTTTTGCCACGGCGTTCCCAGTGTTTTAGCCATTGTTTATGTCCCTTCGCTGCGCGGTCGCCTTCCGATACGGCAACCTTTCGTTGGGACTAGTATATTTGCTAAAACGTTTTATCATGGTGAAAAAACGTTTTATCATCTTTATCGATCCCATCGATTGGCAAAACGCGACATTCACCTGCGGCATTATCTGTCACAGGTACTCCACATTCAATCTGCATGAATTGGTAAACGTGTTTAGTTGTGTTTAGTAAGCTCGAGCACACTGTCCTTAACGATAAGCGCCGGCTCCAGAACGACCTCTTCGGCACGCCTACCGCCCCTACCGGCAAGACGCTTGGACATGCAGCCAAAAGCATGCTCGGCAAGGACACCAGGATCCTGCTCAATCGCGGTCAGCGCCGGCTCAAAGAGAACGTCGGCCGCCGAGTTATCATAGCTCACCACCGAGATATCGCCCGGGATGCTCTTACCCATCTCATGCAGGCGCTTGAGCAGACCCAGCGCAATGTTGTCCGAGCTTGCGAACACAGCAGTGGCATCGGTTGCGAGCACCGCCTCCGAGGCCTCGTAGGCACTCGGAATGTAGTACTCGCTCTCAAACTCCAAACGTGCGTCGATCGGCAGGCCAACCTCGCGCAGCGCGCGCTCATAGCCGGCAAGACGCTTACGACCCGTATTGGAACGGCGCGCATTAACCAAGCAGGCAATACGACGGTGGCCCTGCTCGATTAGATAGCGGGTAGCCATGTAGCCGCCCATTTCGTGGTCGAACATCACCTTGTCGCATTCGAGTCCCTCAATGGCACGGTCAACCATTACAGCCGGGATGGGCAGATGGCTGACTTCTTCGCGCAGGGCGCGGTCGTCGGAAAACTCGTCACCCACCACCAAAAAGACGCCATCGACGCCGCGCGTCACCAGCTGGCGCAGGAGCTCCAGATCGTCCTCGGCACTTCCACCCGAGCTGGTAATAAAGAGCGCGTAGCCGTCCTCGCGGCAGCGCTTTTCCAGGCTGCCAGCGAGCGAGGCAAAAAAGCGGCTCTCGATGTTGGGAACGATAAGGCCCAGCGTGCGTGACTCGCGCATGACCAGGCTGCGCGCGATCTGGTTGGGAACATAATGGTTGCGCGCCGCGACCTCTTTGATGCGCTTGCGGTTTTCTTCCGAGATACGACAAGGCCGATTGTTGAGAACAAGCGAGACCGACGAGGGGGAAAGCCCCACCTCCTGGGCAATCTGCTTGAGAGTAACTTTGTTGCCCATCTCGCTCCTTCCGAGTATTCGCGCAATCTCTTGAAAGTATAGCGACCGTCCCTCTACCTCGATGATAAACACTTTACCAATCCGGTAGACGGCTGTTTTATCGCCGCGATTGGTGCAAGGCAACCTGACCCCTTTGCATTATGTGATGCATTTGGGTCAGGCTACTTTGCACCAAATCCATCCGGGTGGGGTATATTGCATTCGATTGATGAAAACGACCACCATAAGGCGGATATTCGTATGCACGAGAATGACTTTTTTAACGAGGACCTGCTCTGCGCGCTCGCTGGCGTTGCCGGCGAGGACAACGTGCTCATGAGCGAGCCCATGCGCGAGCACACCACGTTTAAGATCGGCGGCCCGGCCGATGTCTTTGTCACGCCCGACACCGAGCAGGGCCTCGTCGCCACGCTCGATACCTGCTACCGCTGCGATCTGCCGCTCACCATCGTGGGCAACGGCTCCGACCTGCTCGTCGGTGACAAGGGCATCCGCGGTGTCGTCGTGGCACTGGGCGAAGGCCTCTCTAACATCACCATCGACGGCACGCATGTTACGGCAGCAGCCGGCGCCCTGCTTTCCGATGTCGCCGCGGCTGCCGCCGAGGCCGGTCTCACCGGCATGGAGCCCATCTCGGGCATCCCCGGCTCGGTCGGCGGTGCCTGCTATATGAACGCCGGTGCCTACGGCGCCTGTATGGCCGATGTTTTGGAGTCCGTGCGCGTCTATAAGCCCGCCCGCGTGCTCGACGACGGCACCCGCGGCAGCGGTAATATCATTGAGTTCGATGTCGACGAGCTTAACCTGGGCTATCGCAAGAGCCGCATCGCCGACGACGGCTTTATCGTGCTCTCTGCCACCTTTAACCTCGCCCCGGGCAACGCCGCGATGATCAAGGCCGACATGGACGACTACCGCCAACGCCGCGAGGACAAGCAACCACTCGACATGCCGAGCGCCGGCTCCACCTTCAAGCGCCCCGAGGGCTACTTTGCCGGTAAGCTCATCATGGACGCCGGCCTGCGCGGTCACGCTGTCGGCGGCGCCCAGGTAAGCGAGAAACACTGCGGCTTCATCGTCAACGCCGACCACGCCACCGCCGCCGACGTCGACGAACTCATCCGCCACATCCAAGCCAAAGTCAAAGAGCAGTTCGGCGTAGACCTAGAACCCGAAGTCCACCGAGTAGGCGAATTCCTATAAAAAGAAGGCCCCGAAAGGGGCCTTCGCCATCTTTATATCAGACAACAAGTCCGGTAAGTCGCGCTCAGGACCCGAGAGGGCCGCGTGCCCGCCCGCAATATATTTGATTGATCGCGAGTTCCGCACGCAAAGAAGGCCACTTAATGTGGCCTTCGTCTTGCG
>USHZ01000120.1 GCA_900554595.1 uncultured Collinsella sp.
TCGATATCGACGGCACGCTGCTGAGCTTTAAGACCCACCGGATTCCGGCGTCGGCGCAGCAGGTGCTCGACAGCTTTCACGAGCAGGGGATTGCGTGCGTGATCGCTACGGGCCGTCCGACCTACCAGATGCCGGACTGGCTGTTCGACCTTGGCTGGGATGCGTACATTACGCTTTCGGGTCAGCATTGCTTTGATGCCAGTGGTGTTTACCGCAGCTGCCCGATCGATCCGGACGATGTTGCGGTGATCGTGGACCAGGTGGCTCAGGGGCGTTACGACTCGCTGTGCATGCAGGGCGAGAATTCGTTTGTGAACCGCCTGTCCGAGCGCGTGGTGACGGCCGGTAGCAACGCGGGAATCGTCTACCACGAGGAGCCGTTTGAGCGCGCCTTTGACGCACCGGTCTACCAGTTCTGCGCCTTTGTGGACCCGGCCGACGAGCATATCGTGACTGATGCCGTGTCGCATTCGCTCACCACGCGCTGGTGCGATCTGTTCTGCGATATTATTCCCGCTAACGGCGGCAAGGACCTGGGCGTGGCGGCGACGCTGGAGCGCTTGGGCATCGACGCGAGCGAGGCGATCGCCTTTGGCGATGGCGAGAACGACCTGTCGATGTTCTCGGCCGTGGGCACAAGTGTGGCCATGGGCAACGCGCAGGATACCGTGAAGGCCGCAGCGACCTACGTTACGACCGCCGTGGACGACGACGGCATCTACAACGCCGCCAAGCACTTTGGGCTTGTTTAGCTGCGGATTCGGCACTCGGGGACGTTCCTTTTCTGCCGGCAGTTGGGGACACCCTTGCCAACCCGGCCGGCGAGTCGGCCAATCGGCAAAGACTGTCCCCGACAACTAGTCGTTTAAGAACGTCCCCAATGACCATGTTTTGTGAAACATGGTTAACTTTCTGAACAATTTAGTAAGACACGGGCAACTTTTGCGGTAAAGTAAATCAAACAAAAGTATCCAAAGGCTAACTAGAAGCCATCGCGAAAGGCGGCCCATGGCCCTACGTGAATCTGGAGAAGACTATCTCGAATCTATTTATGTGCTCTCGGAGCGCCAGGGCGTCGTTCGCTCGATTGACGTTGCCGAATACCTGGGCGTAACCAAGGCGAGCGTCTCTAAAGCCATGGCGACGCTGGAGAACAACGGCTATGTCGAAATGGGCAAGCGCGACGTTCATCTGACGGAGCGTGGTCTGGAGGTCGCTCGCCAAATGTGGGAGCGCCACTGCTTTTTCGTGCGGTTGCTCGAGGAAGCAGGCGTTTCGGCGGATGTTGCGTCGCAAGAGGGCTGCCACATGGAGCACTGCCTGAGCGAGGAAAGCTTCGAGAAGCTAAGATCGATGCTGAGACGGGACAGCGACCGGGACCAGTAGCACCGCCAGCTAAGTCCAACTCAGACAAGGAACCCCGCCAGCAAGCGATGCCCAAGAACCACCAGCAACGTCACCGCAGGTCCCGACGGGGATGTCCCCTCCAAAACATTCCGCAGGCAAGTGGCCCCGTTGTCCATAGCTCCGTAGGAGCAGGACAACGGGGCCACATTTGCCGAGGACGTTTTGGAGGGGACATCCCTGCCGGGACCGTCCGAGTACAAGCTACAGGTTCTTGACACCCATCGCGCGCATGGCGTTCAGGATGGCGATGATTGCCACGCCCACGTCGCCAAAGACGGCAAGCCACATGTTGGCGATGCCGAGTGCCGCGAGCACCAGGATCAGCAGCTTAACGCCCAACGCAAAGATGATGTTCTGCCAGACGATCGACATGGTCTTGCGCGCCACGCGGATCGCGCGGGAAATGTTGGACGGTTTGTCATCCATGAGCACCACGTCGGCGGCCTCAATCGCGGCGTCGGATCCCATGGCGCCCATGGCAATGCCCACATCTGCGCGCGTAAGCACAGGCGCGTCGTTGATGCCATCGCCGACAAAGGCGAGCTTGCCCTTGCCGCTTTCGGCCGCGAGCAGCGCTTCAACACGCTCGACCTTGTCGCCCGGCAGCAGCTGCGCGTGGAACTCGTCGAGGCCGAGCTGCTTGGCCACCGCAGCAGCCACTTCCTCGCGGTCGCCCGTGAGCATGACGGTGCGGTTGATGCCAGCGGCGTGCAGGTCACGGACCGTCTGCTCGGCATCGGCCTTAACGGTGTCTGCAATCACGATGTGGCCGACATACACGCCGTTCACGAGCACGTGGAGGATTGTGCCGACAACCTCACAGTCCGGTGCTTCAATGCCGGCCGCGGCGAGCATCTTGGCGTTGCCGACGACGACGTGCTTGCCGTCGATGGTCGCCGTCACGCCGTGGCCCGCGTCATTAGTGGAATCCGTCACGCGCTTGGGGCCGAGCTCGCCCTGGAAGGCAGTGCGTACCGACTGCGCGATGGGGTGGTCGGAGAATGACTCGGCGAGGGCTGCGACCTCGAGCAACGATTGCTCGGTATAGCCTGCCTCGGGGTGTACCGCGACGACCGAGAACGTTCCGTTGGTGAGGGTGCCCGTTTTGTCGAAGACGACGGTGTCCACATCGGCGAGCGTCTCGAGGTAGTTTGAGCCCTTGATGAGAACACCTAGCTTGGAAGCGCCGCCGATGCCGCCAAAGAAGCTCAGCGGCACGCTGATCACGAGCGCGCACGGGCAGCTGACGACGAGGAAGGTCAGGCCGCGTAGAATCCAGTCGGACCAAGCGCCAGTCACCAGGCCGCCGCCGAGTGCGAGCACCGCTGCCGCGCCGGTGACGGCGGGGGTGTAGACGCGGGCAAAGCGCGTGATGAAGTTCTCGGTGCGCGCCTTCTTTTCGCTGGCATTCTCCACGAGCTCCAGGACGCGCGCGACGGTGGACTCGCCAAAGGGCTTGGTGGTGCGCACGCGGATGAGGCCCGTCATGTTGATGCAGCCGCTGATGATATCGTCGCCGGTCTTGGCGGGGCGGGGGACTGACTCGCCCGTGAGCGCGGCGGTGTCGAGCTGGGTCTCGCCCTCGACGATGACGCCGTCGATAGGCACGCGCTCGCCGGGCTTGACCACGATCACGGTGCCGACGGCGATGTCATCGGGAAAGACCTGTTCGAGTGTGCCGTCGGCTTGCTCGACGTTAGCGTAGTCGGGCGCGATGTCCATCATGGCGCTGATCGACTTGCGGCTCTTGCCCACGGCGTATGCCTGGAACAACTCGCCGACCTGGTAGAACAGCATGACAGCGGCGCCTTCGGCCATGTGCGGGTCTGTATCGGGGAAGAGCACCATGGCAAACGCGCCGATGGTTGCGACTGCCATAAGGAAGCTCTCGTCGAAGGCCTTGCCGCGGCGGATATTATTGAATGCCTTTTGCAGTACGTCGTAGCCGGCAATCAAAAACGGCACGAGGAACAGCACAAAGCTGGCGTAGATGTCGCCCGGGGTGCCGAATGCGGCGGTGAGGGCGCCGAGCTCATCGAGGGCGTACACCACGGCAAAAATGCCCAGTGCTACCAGGATGCGGTTGCGCTTATGCTCGAGCGACTCTTTTTTCTTGCGCTTCTTCTTTTTCTTTTTGGGGTCGGCGGTGGCCATGACTCGTATCCTCCCATTTGAGTGTATGAACACTCGCTCATATAATTTCGCGAGCAAAGGCCGCGGCAAGCGCGGCCTTGCAGGTTGGCGTAAACCTGGGCTAGATAAACCTGGGCTAGAGAATGATCTCGCAGTCCGGTTCGGCGTCGGCCGTAAACTCTACAACGCGGTTGAGCACCTCGTCGAACTCGGCGTCGTCGGCCTCGAGCGTCAGCTTCTGGGTCATAAAGTTGACGGACACGGATTTGACGCCCTCGAGCTTGGCCAGCTCGTCCTGAAGCTCACGCGCGCAGTTGGCGCAGTCGATCTCGTCGAGTTTAAACTGCTTTTTCATGGTGGGTTCCTTTCCCTGTTTTGCGGCTTGGGTGCAGGCCGCGCTGGTACCGTGGTTGGTTGCTATTCGCAGATATGGCTCATGCCCTGGTTGAGCATGGTGTAGACGTGATCGTCGGCAAGCGAGTAGAGAATGTTGCGGCCGTCGCGGCGGAACTTGACCAGGTGCGACTGCTTAAGCGTGCGCAGCTGGTGCGATACTGCCGACTGCGAGGTTGCGGTCGCCTCAGCGATGTCGGCCACGCAGAGCTCGCGGCCCATGAGGGCATAGAGAATCTTGATGCGTGTGGTGTCGCTGAAGACCTTGAACAGGTCGGCCAGATCGTACAGCAGCTCCTCGTCGGGAAGGTCCTCGGGCGAGCAGGTGGTGGGGATCGCGGGTTCGGTGGCCTCGATGTCGGGTTTCGTTTCATCAACGCGGATGCTCATTGCAATATCCTTTCATATGAACATGCGCTCATATAACTTACTTCCGAGTATATGAGCGCATGTTCATATGTCAATATCGTTTAGGCAATCCGTCGTACAAAATGATGAGGAAAAGCGGACGAGATCCCGGACTAAGCGGTTTTGATAGGTGATGCCGGGGTGGGTGCCCCTGCGCCGTGCAAAAATTGGAGTATTCTGCAACGATAGGGGGTCTGCTAATTTATCGCAGGCCAAATAATGCAGCTAAAGAGTTATCTTAGGGTGGTAAACCGATGAGTTCTTCCTCAAATGTTGCCTAACGTTCTCACGCAAGAGTGATTTCGCTTCACTTTTGGATCCACTCGAGGGTGATGGACACCCGGCTTTGCTGAATACTCGCAATTTTGCACGTCGCTAGGGTACCCACCTTGTTGGTCAGCCTAGTTTCCGGCCCCGAAGACCCTGCCCTCGGGCGTGAAGCTGCTTGTTTGGTTGAGTGATGGGCTGTCGGGTCCGACAGTCTGCATGTCATCGATTGCCGGAGCCTCGTTAATCGTCGGATCATCCAATGTGATGCCTTCGAGCATTGCTTTTTCGAGGTCGATTCGTTGACGCTCTTCGGAATCCTGGCGAAGCTCCTCCTGGATTCGTTTCTTCTCCTCAATAAACCTTCTGAGCACAAACAGTCTCAGATCCTCTTGCATGATTCGAAAGTCTTTTGGCAGACGCGATGGGCGTATGCCTTCTTTCCGCTGGATTGCCTCCATGACCCTAACGAAAGAGCTGGCATGCATAAAGGAATAACGGCTGACGGTGATGATTCCGTACCCCATGGACGCAAGTGCGTTCTTGCGTTCTTCGTCGATGGCGCGGTCTTCTTCCGCGTCGTGATAAAAACCGTTATATTCAATATCTGTTCGAGATTTCTTCAGATATGCATCCATTAAGAACTTTTTGCGTCTCGTGAGATTTTTTGCGGCGGCGGTGACCTTCACCTCGTAGTCGGTCTCAATTCCTTTAATGCCAAGCCCTCCTTCGCTTTTGGGCAACGTAAGCATCATGGCAAAGGCCGTTTCCATGGGAGACCGGCATCCATCGCGTACACATTGAATCGCCTTTCGGGCAAGGGCCAAACCGTCGCATCTGGTAATGGAATTAAAGAACTGCTTTAGCCTCTCGGTCGAGGTAAGCGCGAAACGCTCGGTATAGGAGGTGGAAGAGCCGGTTCCTAGGGAATAGGCGCCGCACAGTTCAAAGTAGTACTCCACCAGTTCGCGAAAAGAAAGATAGGTGGCGGCCTGAAGTGCACAAAGCTCAACGCCAACAATGAAGATGCCATCTTTGAGTTCTATCAAGCGTGAGTTCGAGAATCGTTTTGACGAAACGTGGCATCGACAGTCCATCGCGTAGCGCGCGTTCCTGCGATCAAACACCATTACCTCGAGGGAATCGTTTGCGTCGAGGGCAACATCATGTTTGGCAAGCCATTCTGCGGCTGCGTCGAGGAGTGCTCCGCTGGGGCATGATCCGTAAATTGCGGCAGGGTTGCAGGGCTCGGCGTCTTTCGCAGACACCGAATGCGCGGCCTGGTAGACCGCTTTTGCAGTGGTATGTGACAATACGATACT
>USHZ01000121.1 GCA_900554595.1 uncultured Collinsella sp.
GCCACGGCCTGCTTGGACAGGTCGTCGTAGATGACGAGCACGTGACCGCCGGGGTTGGTCTCGCTGGCGGGCTTGCCGTCCTCGCCGTTGTACATGAAGAACTCGCCGATAGCGGCACCGGCCATAGGCGCGATGTACTGCATAGGGGCGGAATCGGCAGCGGTGGCCGAAACGATAATGGTGTAGTCGAGCGCACCGTGCTGAGCGAGGGTCTCGCGGATGTTGGCAACCGTGGAGGCCTTCTGGCCGATGGCGACATAGATGCAGACCATACCCTTGCCGCGCTGGTTGAGGATAGCGTCGATGGCGATGGCGGTCTTACCGGTCTTACGGTCGCCGATGATGAGCTCACGCTGGCCGCGGCCGATAGGCACCATGGAGTCGATAGCGAGCAGACCGGTCTGAACCGGCTCGCACACCGGGGTACGGTCGATGACGCCGGGGGCCTTGAACTCGATGGGGCGACGGTGCGTGGCGACGATGTCACCCAAACCGTCGATAGGCTGGCCGAGCGGATTGACGACGCGGCCGAGCATAGCGCGGCTCACGGGGATATCCATAATGCGGCCAGTGGTGCGGCACTCGTCGCCTTCCTTGATGGAGTCGACGGCACCGAACAGAACGGCGCCGACCTCGTCACGGTCAAGGTTCTGGGCAAGGCCGAAGACGGTCTCACCGGTATCGGAGCTCTTGAACTCCAGAAGCTCGCCTGCCATGGCGCTCTTGAGGCCGGAGACGCGCGCGATGCCGTCGCCTACCTCGTCGACCGTTGAAACCTCATGCGTATCGACCGTCGCGGAGAGGCTCGTGAGCTGCTCCTGCAGTTTCTTGGCGATATCCTGGGCATTGAGGGTTTCGGACATTAGGCTTCACCTCCGTACGAATTAGCAGAGTTTGCGAGGGTCTCCTGCGCGATGCGCAGCTGCGTCTTGACGGAAATGTCACGACGCTCGCCGCGGGCCTCGAGCACCAGGCCGCCCACGATAGATGGGTCGACCTGCTCGATAAGGAACACCTTGCGGCCGAAGTCCTGCTCGCATTTCTTAGTGATGGTTTGACGCAGCTCGTCGTCGAGCGGGATCGCCGTGGTGACGGTCACGCCCACTACATCCTCGTCTTCCTCGGCAACATACTTAAAGGCAGCTGCCACCTTGGGAAGAAGGTCGAGCTGGTCGCGCTTGGACATGGTGTCGAGCACGGCGATGATCTCGGGGCTGGCGCTAGCCAGGCGTTCGATCATCTCAAGGTCCTCGAACACATGGTTCTCGGCCTTGGCGGATTCCAAAAGGGAACGCGCGTAGGTCTCGAGCACCTTGTCCTGATAGCGGCTAGTCGGCATTCAGGCTACCTGCTTCCTGGATGTAGCGCTCGATGAGCTTCTTCTGCTCGCCCTCGTCCTCGAGTGCCTCGCCCACGATCTTGGTGGCGACGGCAACGGACAGGTCGGCGATGGAGCTCGCGGCACCGGCGTAGATGGACTTGCGCTCGTCCTCGACGGTCGTGTGGGCCTTGGCGATAATCTCCTCGGCCTCCTTGTGAGCAGCCTCGATGATACGGGCGCGCTCGGACTCGGCGTCCTTACGGGCCTCGAGAACGATGTCGGCAGCCTGACGACGGGCGTCGGTGACGATCGAGTCGGACTCAGCGCGCTTGGCGATGGCCTCCTGCTTGGTCTTCTCGGCCTCGTCGAGGCTCTCCTCGATCTTCTTGCCGCGCTCCTCCATGGTTTTCATGATGCCCGGCAGGGCGACCTTGGCCAGCACGATCCAGATAATCAGGAAGGCGATAAGCGCCGGGATGAACTCCGCCATCTTAGGGATGAGGATGTCCGCACCGGCAGCGCCGTCCTCGGCGAACGCGGAAACCGGCATGAGCAGCGCGGCCGCGGACGCGGAGAGTGCGATCGCGCTCTTCTGGGATGAAAGATTCATACTTGACGCTCCGTGCTATTTAACGATCAGCGCGACAACGAAGCCGATCAGAGCCAGAGCCTCGCCGAAGGCGGAGCCCATGATGAAGACGGTGAACACGCGGCCCTGGACCTCAGGCTGACGGGCCATAGCACCCGTAGCACCCAGAGCAGACAGGCCGATAGCAAGACCAGCGCCGATAACACCGAGACCGTAACCGATAACTCCCACGATTCCTCCTTTGTCGTGCGTGTCTTATTTCACGCAGGATAACCTTTTTATAACTGCCGGGCTCCATGGGTACGGGCACCGGCGGTTTAACGAATTGCCTTACCTTTAAGGCGCGAACGGAAGACTACTCCTCCTCCGCGACCTCCTCTGCCTCGGAGACATACACGGCGGTAAGGACCGTGAAGACGTAAGCCTGGATGGCGCCGACCACAAGCTCGATCGCATAAATCAGGATGAGGATGGCAAGCCAGGCAAGCGAAGGCAGGGCGCCGACGGCGTGGGCCGCGGAAACCTGCTGAAGCAGCGGCTGCATGAACATGCTCGCCATGATGGCGAACGAGCCCATGACCACGTGTCCTGCAAACATGTTGCAGAACAGACGGACGGCGAGCGTGATGAGGCGCAGGAAGGTCGAGAAAAGCTCGACGACCCACACAAGCACGTTCATCGGGAAGCTCACGCCCTGCGGAGCGAGGCTCTTGATGTAGCCGATCACGCCGTGAGCCTTGCACCCGTAGTAGATGAAGTACACGAAGGCAAAGATGGCGAGCGCGGCGGTGGAGCCGATTGCACCGGTGCCGGGCTTCATTCCCGGGATCAGGCCGATCATGTTATTGATCAGGATGAACAGGAAAAGCGAGCACAGGAACGGGAAGTGCTTCTTCCAGTTCTCACCCACGACGCCCTTGCCGATATCGTTCTCGACGTACTCGATGATGTACTCGAAACCGTTGACGAAGAAGCCCTTGGGAACCAGGGTCTGCTTCTTCTTGAACACGGCCAGGACGATCAGGAGCACGATCGTGGAGACGATCAGCCAAAACGAGTACTGCGTGATGCCGCAGCTCAGATCGCCCACGACAGGGGTGGAGCTGAACTCGCTGACCAGATGATTAATCTCATCAGGCAGCTTTTCAAAAATTTCCACGACTTACCTTTCGACCTCATGAGGATCTCGCAGCGCCTTGGCGACGCGAACCGTGCAGGCGGCCATAAAGGCCACGAAGCCGATCGCCTCGCCCAGGAGGAACATGCGAAATGCCTCTCCGAACAACGCAAACACAACCAAGGTAAAGACGAGCAGGGCGACTGCCGAGACCGCCAGGCTCACCATGCCCTTGAGCATGTCCGCATTCTGTTTATCGTCAAGAACCGGCTTGAGCGTAAAAACAAAGGGAAGGAAGGCAATTGCGCCCGCGATGGCACCTGCAACGATAGCGAGCAGATCGGCTATCTGAAACACTGGCGTCCTCACTTTCCTTTTTAACGCCTCACAGCACAGTCCCAGCCAAACATTGGTGACTATTGTACGAGCCAATCGCTAAAGTACAACCGTAAAACAAACGGTTAATACGCACCTGTACGTTTTCTTAAGGCCTTCTTTATGCCGCAGGTACGGTAATACGTTTTTTCGAACCCCTCAGCGCAAAACGTCCGTTAACAGAAGTGCGCGTGGACGACTTTTGCTCGCCCGCGCGCACCATTTCTTCGTATTTTCGACGTTAGCCGGTATGGCCCAGAGATTACAGCGTGCCGTAGATGCGGTCTCCGGCGTCGCCGAGGCCGGGAACGATGTAGGCGGCCTCGTTGAGATGGTCGTCGATGGCGCACGTATAAATATGGACGTCGGAGTCCTTTTCGGTCAGCGACTTGAGACCCTCGGGTGCGGCGACGATACACAACATGCGGATATCCTTGACACCGCGCTCGCGCAGGTAGCTGATGGCCATCTCGGCCGAACCGCCCGTGGCGAGCATGGGGTCGACAACCAGACAGATGCGCTGGTCGATATCCTTGGGCATCTTGCAGTAATACTCATGCGGCTCGTGGGTGACCTCGTCGCGCTCCATACCGATGTGGCCCACGCGAGCCGAGGGTACCAAGTCGAGGATACCGTCGACCATGCCGAGGCCCGCACGCAGGATGGGAACGATGGCGAGCTTTTTGCCGGCGAGCTGCTTAAACGTTGCGGTGGTGATGGGGGTCTCGACCTCGACGTCTTCCATGGGCAGGTCGCGCATGGCCTCGTAGCCGTCAAAGAGCGCAAGCTCGCGCACGAGCTGGCGGAACTGGTTGGTGCCAGTGCTCTTGTCGCGCAAGATCGACAGCTTGTGCTGGACGAGTGGGTGATCGACAAGGGTCACACGGGACGTATCGTAGGTGACGGTCATGGGTTGATGCCCCTTTCATTGCGGCCGGAAGATGGCCTTGCTGACAAGGCGCATGGCGACGTTGTTGCCTCGCGCCGTGCATAAGTTTAACGGTTTGTTGTATCGAGCAGCTCGTCGCAACCCTACTGAGCGGTGTTGAGCGAACGCTTGACGGCATCACGCCAACCAGCGAGGTTGCTCTCACGGCGCTCGGCGGACATGTGAGGATGGAAGACTTTGACGATCTGAGCGTTTTGCTCCAGCTCCTCCAAATCCTCCCAATAGCCGACGGCAAGGCCTGCCAAGTACGCGGCGCCGATCGCCGTGGTCTCCACCGTCTCGCACTGCAGCACGGGGATATCCAGCAAATCGGCCTGGAATTGCATGATGAACTCGTTGCGCGAGGCACCGCCATCGACGGACAGGCGCTCAATCGAAAGTCCCACGTCCTGCTCCATGGCGCGCAGCACGTCATAACTCTGGTAGGCCATGGACTCGCAGGCCGCACGCACAATGGTCGCGCGACTCGAGGCACCGGTCAGGCCGCACACGATACCGCGAGCATGCGGGTCCCACCAGGGAGCGCCCAGGCCTGCGAAGGCGGGAACGAAGTAGCAGCCCTCGTTGTCGTTAATCGAAGTGGCGAGTTGCGCGGACTCGCTCACGCTCGAGATGATGCCCATGTTGTTGCGCAACCAGTTCATGGTTGAGCCGGCGGCAAAGATAGAACCCTCGAGCGCATAGCTGATCTTGCCGTCCGCGGCGATACCGATCGTGGAGACCAGACCGTTCTTGGATTCGACGATCTCGTCGCCGGTGTTCATGAGCATAAAGCAACCCGTGCCATAGGTGTTTTTGGTCTGGCCGGGATGGAAGCAGCAGTGGCCGAACAGCGACGCCTGCTGGTCGCCCGCCACGCCCATGATGGGTGGCATGTTGGTCATGATGTCGCTCGCGACGCGGCCGTAGTCGCCCGAGCTCCAACGAACCTCGGGCATCATGGAACGCGGGACGTCGAAAAGCGCCAGCAGATCGTCGTCCCAATCGAGCGTATGGATATTAAAGAGCGCGGTGCGGCTGGCATTGGTGTAGTCGGTGGCAAAGACCTGACCGCCGGTGAGGTTGTAGATGAGCCAGGTGTCGATGGTGCCGAACATGAGGTCGCCCGCCGCCGCGCTCTCACGCGCGCCGTCGACGTTATCGAGAATCCACTGCACCTTGGAGGCCGAGAAATACGGGTCGAGCGTAAGCCCCGTGCGGGAGCGCACCAGCTCTTCTGCGCCCTGCTCGACCAGCTCGTCGATCAGAGGTGCGGTGCGACGGCATTGCCACACGATGGCGTTATAGATGGGTTGGCCGCTTATGCGGTCCCACACCACCGTGGTCTCGCGCTGGTTGGAGATACCGATGGCGGCGATGCGGTCAGAATGGATACCACTCTTAAACTGAACCTCCATCATCACGCCGATCTGGCTGGCAAGCACCTCCGTGGGATCCTGCTCCACCCAGCCGGGGCGCGGGAAGCTGGTTTTGACGCTACGACGTGCCTGCGCGACGATGCAGCCGTACTCGTCGACGATGGTCGCAAGTACCGAGGTGGTGCCGCAGTCGAGCGCCATGATGTAGGAACCGCCAAAG
>USHZ01000122.1 GCA_900554595.1 uncultured Collinsella sp.
CCAGAAGGTCAATGCCGCCTCGTTTCAAGGCACCTTGCTCGCTCTGGCGGGCTTTCGCTGTCGTTGCCAAAACATCGACGTCCCCAACGACTACTTTGTATAAACCTGACCCTCTTGCCTTAAAAAGGCCCCGTTCTGGAGTGTTTCGGAACGGGGCCTTGGTGGTTGGGGTC
Source organism: uncultured Collinsella sp. (assembly GCA_900554595.1). Taxonomy (GTDB): domain Bacteria; phylum Actinomycetota; class Coriobacteriia; order Coriobacteriales; family Coriobacteriaceae; genus Collinsella. The sequence continues at coordinate 174 of USHZ01000122.1, forward strand.
TATTGGGTTTTGTTCGCTAGTCTACCTTTTGTCCGCATGTTGGGCAGAACTGGGCTTCGGGTACGAGCGGGGTTCCGCAGTGACGGCAGAAGCGGGCGGGCTCGGTTGGGGCCGCTTGCATGGCCGGTGCTGTGGGCGCTACGGCATTCTGCTGGGCACGCTTCTGGCGACGGCGTTGCTTGCGCTGGGGCTTGGGCGTTGCGGCTGCCATGCCGTTTGCTGTCCTCGTGCGCTTCTTGCGGATGCAAAGGATAACGATCGCGCCACCGATGATTAGAACGATCGCCACGCCGCCGCCAATAACAAACGGCAGGTGAGTCTGGACAAAGTACAGCACATCTTCGGGCAGCGAGTGGGGGATGTTCGATTTATAAATGTTTACGTGTAGTGTGGTGGGGTCATTCTCGTCGAAATAGGTTGCCAAAATCTTGCGATCGCCGTTCTTGAACGAAAGTTGGTCGCACCAATGAGAGTCAAACTCGCTCTTTGCCCCGGTCTGAGCATCGACTAGGCATGCTGAGGACTTGTCGTCGTCTGAGTATTTTCCAAGTAAGATGCTGCCATCATGCGAAATATCGCCGAGATATCCATCGCCGAAGGGAAAAGCAATCGAGCTGATGGTCTCGTCGCCATTTAAATCATAAATACTAAGATTCGCATCCTCTTCATTTAAATAGTAATAGCCGTCATCCTCTTCAAAAAGATCGTTCGAGCCTTTCTTTGTATAGACGGGATAGAACTCCGACGATGTTGATGAATAGAGTTCATCAGGGGCGTGGTCGTCATCGTTGAAAAGAACACTCATATTTCCATCGCGGTCAGCTTTTATTAATGCGGTGTCGCTCTGCAGATAGATATCATCCGAATTCAAGCTGGACCAAACATAGTCAATCTCTGAAGATCTGCCGTCTTTTTTAACATTGACGGTCTTTAATTCCGTTGACCCCGTGTCGCAATTGAAAACCCTAAGCGCGACAACGCCGTCTTTGGTATTGTCCTGTAGGGCATACAGGCGGCTCATGTCTTTTGAGTAGCAGTACGAAGAGTCGTCTTTATTTGATTGATATGTCTGGATCAGTTCGTCGGATTTAAGATTATAGATTTCGATTTTTTAAGCTCAGATTCATAGTCATAGTGTTCCACGGCCGCTCTTTTTCCGTCGTAAGAGACGGTTGCACCGGTGTAGGCATATTTGGCCGAAGTGATGGGATGGACTGTTTGACTTTGGTTATCTGGAGAGAATATGACCAAATTGTTGCCGTCTATCCAATAGAGCTGATCGCTGATGGTGCAGTTTGTGGAATCAAGGCTTTTATCTGGGATGGCAACGGGGCTTGTGCTGCCGTCTTTAAAATTGATGAGAGATGCGCTTATTAAGTTGTAATCATCATCGAAATCGTACAGATAGCCGAACTTTGTATTGCCGCTCGTGCTGACATACGAGTTATCGCTGCTGACCTTAAAGCTATACGACTTCTCGAGCTCAGGCGTCGGTACGCTGCCGCCGGCTAGTGCTGTGGGAGGGGCCGCGAGCGGAGACAGGGCTGCGATTAGGCCGATGGCGACTGCTGCGATCCTTCCGCTCTTTTGGATGCTCTTAAACATGGCAATCCTTTCCTCTGGATACGAATGTCGATACTGCCATGGTTGCCTAAGATTCGCGAATCATGTTGCGCAACATTCACCATCGGCAACATTTTTCGGCCAGCCGTAGTGATTCGTTTTCCTCCGTCCCCGAGGGATTATTTGAGTTGCGGTGAAATAGGGACTGAATACGGGCTCCAGAGGCCAAAACAGTCCCTATTCCACCGCAACTTCATGGGGATGTGTGACAATGCCCGTCGGAAAACATCTGCTGTCTTTGGGGGCCTATCTATGCTGTACGAGTTTTGTGCCGAGAACTTTGAGCGGGTGCCGGCGGCCATCGAGGCCGGTGCGGGGCGCATTGAGCTGTGTGACAACCTCGCCGTCGGTGGCACCACGCCTTCCGCCGGCGTTATCAGCGCTACAGTCAGCTACGCTCACGAGCATGACGCGCGAGTGATGTGCATGATTCGTCCGCGCGGTGGCGACTTTCATTACAACCAGGACGAGCTGCGCATGATGGAGATGGACCTGGGCCTTGCTGTGAGCGCCGGCGTTGACGGCCTGGTCTTTGGCTGCTGCAAGCCCTGTGCCGGCGGCTGGGCGCTCGACGAGCTCACCCTCGGCGCCCTCGTTATGGCTACGGGCTGCGCGACCGAGGAGTGCAAGCGCGAGTCCCCTGACATCACCTTCCATATGGCGTTTGACCAGCTCTCGCCCGAAGCTCAGCTCGACGCGATTGATACACTTGCCGACTGCGGCGTTACGCGCGTCCTCACGCATGGCGGCGCGGCCGGTACGTCGATCGAGGATAATTTCGATCACCTGGCTCGTTTAATCGAGTATGCAGGCGATCGTTTGACCATCCTTCCCGGCGGCGGCATCACTACGGCAAATCGCGACGCGGTCGCGGCGGCACTAGGCGTCTCCGAGCTCCATGGCACCAAGATCGTGCCGCTGGAGGTATAACCCGTGGCGCTGGTATTTGACGTTCAGCAGGCGAGCGGCAAGCCCGACGATAATCGTCGCCCTGGCACCGCGTGCCCCTTTTGCGACACGGAGGGGCTTGCCAACATCATCGAGCGCGATGGTGACTGCATCTGGCTCGAGAATAAGTTCAAGACCTTGCGGGCCACCCGTCAGACCGTATTGATCGAGTCGGCCAATCACGACGCCGACCTGGTGACCTATGAACCGGATGGGCTGCATCATGTGATGCGGTTTGCCCTGGGCTGTTGGCAGCAGATGATCGATTCCCAACAGTACCGCAGTGTGCTCATGTACAAGAACAAAGGCCCGCTTTCGGGCGGCAGCCTCGTCCATCCACACATGCAGATTGTGGGCTTGGAACAGGAGGACGGCTATGCGGCGCTGACCTCCGCCAACTTTGAAGGCATCGATGTTTGGCGGCGGGGGAGAATCTCGGTCAACATCTCAACCGAACCGATCATGGGATTCTTTGAGGTCAACGTCTCGGCTCCACAGGGAATCGCCGCCAGCGACGACGCTCGCGACCAAGCCGAAGCGGACCTGTTTGCCGATGCGATTCAGGTGGCCCTGCGCTATATCCTGCACGAGCACCACGGCGGTTGCGCGGAGTCGTACAACTTGTTCTTCTACCACATGGACGGCCGGACCATTGCCAAGGCGCTGCCACGTTGGGTGGTTTCGCCCTACTTTGTGGGCTATCGTCTAGCTCAGGTCAATGCCGAGACAACGCTCGATATCGATGCTGAGCGCCTACGCGCGCATCTGGAAACGCTCGCGTAGCAAGGCGAGCGCCTGCGAAAAGTGTGCTGCCTAGCGTGCCATCGCGTCGCGCCCGGCCTTGACCCGCTTGCGCTGTTTGGCGCGCTCCTCGCCGGTTAGGCGCTCAAAGAGATGCCCGATAATCGAGGCAAGCACCTGCTGAAACAGCGTGCCGCACATGACAGGGAACACGACCTCGCCGGGAAAATACTGTGTGGCGATGACGGCGCCCGAAGAGATATTGCGCATGCCGCAGGTAAAGCACATGGTGCTCGTCTCGCTATACGGCAGATGCAACGCACGGGCGACCAGAAAACCGACGACAAAGCCGCTGATGGCGAAGACCAAAATAAAGAGGGCGACTTCCAAGCGCTCAACATTCATGTGCAGCACGTACTCGCTCATGGCGGTGGAGTTGGACGCGATGACACCCATCATCATGAACTTGCAGGCGGGCGAAAGCGTGGGGGAGAGTTTCTCGTGTCCCCATCCGCGCGTGAGCTCGTTGATTACGATGCCGAGCACGGCGGGGATGGCGATCATAAAGGCCATGTTCTGCATCATGCTCGGCACGTCAATCGAGACGGTGGCGCCCAGCAGGAGCTTGAGCGTGAGCGGAATCGTCACAGGTGAGATGACCGAGGACGTCAGGATGATGGTGAGCGCGAGCGGGCCGTTGCCGCCGAACATGCTAATCCACATAAAGGCAGTGACTGCCACGGGTACGCTGTACTCGAGCACGATGCCGCAGACAAGGTTGGGGTTGGAGCCAAAGAACAGTGAGCCCATGGCATACGCCGCGATGGGGATGAGCACAGCCGAGACAAATAACGCCAAAATCAAATGTAGGGGACGGCGGAACACCTCGGCAACCTGGTGAAAGGTGTTGCTGAGCGCACCTTGGAACGTCATAAAGGCAAACAGGGCGGGAACGATGGGCTTGAGCACGCCAATCTGCTGGGGAAAGAGCACGCCGAGCGTCACGCAAATCGGAACGATGACCTGCATGTGCCCCGCGAGAAACTTGCCCAGTCCAACCCATTGCTTCATATGCTCTTGTGACTCCCTTTGCTCGTGAATCCGTTTTGAATGGATATGCTAGACGCTCGCATGCGTCCGTGCGTCAGAAACGCTCGATTATTTCGAGGGTATTACCGGCATCGTTTACCGAAACCGCGGCGTGCTGCGGCGATTGGAGTCCGCGCTGCACGGTATAATAAATCCGTTCAACAGATCTGCCTGCCGAAGCGGGCATACACAAAGGACTCATCGCTATGAACCGTGAGAGGTATCGCGGCGACCTGCCCCTATCGGGGGTGGGTGCCTATGTCATCGCTTAAGACGACGCATCGCTGGGCGGTCGCTCAGCAAAACCCCGAGCTCGAAAAGGAGCTTTCGGCTGGCCTGGGCATACCCGGGCTGGTGGCGCGCATTATGGTTGCGCACGGCATTACATCCATCGAAGAAGGCCAGCTGTTTTTGACGCCTTCGCTCGATCGCGACTGGGCCGACCCACTCATTATCCCGGGCATGTCGGTCGTTGCCGACCGCGTCGAGCGTGCTATTCGCAACCACGAGCACATCGCGGTCTTTGGCGATTTTGACGTTGACGGTATTACGTCGACCTGCCTGTTGGCCGAGGCACTGCGCACGTTTGGTGCCGATGTCACGCCGTTTATTCCACATCGCTTTGACGAGGGCTACGGTCTTTCGCGCGCGGCGCTCGACCGCGTCAACGGGCTCGCCCAACCCAATCTGATCGTGACCGTCGATAACGGTATTGCTGCCAAGGAAGAAGTCTCCTATCTGGAGAGCCTGGGGATCGATTTGGTGGTCACGGACCATCACGAGCCCTCCGATCAGGTGCCGCAGGGCGTGCCCCTGACCGACCCTAAGCTCGAGGACGAGGGTCCTTCACGTGAGCTTGCCGGTGCCGGCGTGGCACTCAAGCTGGTGCAGGTTCTGGGCGAGCGTCTGGGCAAGCCGTCGTATTGGCGTTCGCTGATCGAGGTTGCGGCGCTTGGTACCGTGTCCGACATGATGCCGCTCACGCCCGAGAATCGTGCACTGGTCGCCGAGGGCATCCAGCAGATGCGCGTGACCGCCCGCCCCGGCTATATCGCGCTTGCCGCGCTCGCCAAGGCCGACCTCTCTAGCATTACGGCCGATGGCCTGTCGTTTTCGCTCATTCCCCGCTTGAACGCCGCCGGCCGCATGGCCGATCCCAAGCTGGCACTCGACCTGCTGCTTGCCCGCGATCCTATCGAGGCAAGCGCTCTGGCGGCCGAGCTCGAGGAGATCAACCGTCAGCGCCGCGAGATCGAGGCGGAGCTCACACGCGACGCCATGGCGAAGGTGGAGGAGACCTATGATGGCGGTCGCGCAATCGTCGTGGGTGGCGAGGGCTGGCACGAGGGCGT
>USHZ01000123.1 GCA_900554595.1 uncultured Collinsella sp.
GGCGCGGCCCGCTTTTTTGACTCACGCAGTGCCCTTGCGAATCGAAGGTGAATACTTTTCCGCGAAGTGAACGAGCAAAAACGAGCCCCCGAAGCATCGACACTTTTCAGACGCCGTTTCCTACGGTTTCGCCAAGTTTTTCCTGCAGTTTTGGCGTCAAAAAGTGTGGATGCTTCGGAGGTCCAAAATAGGTCGTTCACTTCGCGGAAAAGTATTCACCTTCGTTTTTCGACAGATGGAACAGGGCGCTTTAATCCTCAAACCACGCGATTGCGCGAATGGGCGAGCCGTCGCAATCCTCGATTTTGAGCGGCGCGCAGCTAAACCAGAACAGATCGTCGCCGCAACAGTCCAAGTCCTTAAGATTCTCGATGTTGACGATATCGCATGCGCGGAACAACTTCTTGTGGCGCGTCAGATTTTCGTCCGCGATGGGGTCGAGTCCAATTACATCAAAGCCGATGCCCTTGTAGCCGCCGTCGATGATCAGGTCCAGCACTTCGTCGTCCACGCAAGGATAGTCGCCAAAGTACGCCTCGGTTCCCCAGCGCTTATCCCAACCCAAGTTGAACAGCAAAAACTCGGCCTGGGTCACCTTGTCGCCATAGGGACGGAGCTGCTCCACAGTAATGGCCTCACCCTCGGCGAGCATGCGACAATCGACAACCAATGCCCTGCCTATAAACTGGCTTGCCGGAAACGCATCGAGCGTCGTGCGGTCGGCAAACAGATGCGCCGGTGGATCCATATGCGTCCCTGTATGGGTGTACATCTGCATGAGCGTCTCTTTAAATCCGTCGTGCTTGTAGGTGCTCGCCGGCAGCAGCTTGGGTGTATCGGCTCCGGGAAATACCGGCATGTCTCCCCTAATAGTGTGAGTCAAATCAAGCACGCGCATGTTCAATCCCCATTTCTTTCTTGGCAAATCAAAACGGGGCCCGCGCGCAGCGCAGACCCCGTTTTGAGAGGTTATTCCGGTATATTAGTACTGCTCGATGCCCATGTAGCGACGAACCTCGGGGCTGTGGTCGAAGACCTTGCCGCGGGCGGCGCGCAGCTCGCAACTCATGTTGTAGAAGAAGATCGGCTCCAGGAACGAACGCACGCTGGCGGGCACGTCGCCCACGCCGTACTCAAGCGCATCGAGCACCATGACTGTATCGGTGTGCGTGTTGAGGAACGCAAGTGCGCGCTCCTCCATGGGACGGCACTCGCCCGCGCCAAGCTGCACAAAGTAGAACACGCCGGGCTCGGTGGCCTCGAACGGGCCGTGGAAGTACTCGCCGGAGTGGATGTAGCAGCAGTGCTGCCACTGCATCTCCATGAGCGAGCAGATCGCCATGGCGTAGGTCTGGCTAAAGTTGGGTCCGGAGCCCAGGATATAGAAGAACTTGTGCTGCTGGCAGAGCTCGGCAAAGCGATCGCCCAGCTCGGCGTTGACCTTCTCGCGAGCAGCGGGCAGCAGGGCATCCATCTGCTTAAGGCCGGCGTACATGTCGGCAAGCGCCTCGTAACCCTCCTGCTGGTCGAGCAGCTCGGCAGCCATCAGGGCGCCGATGCCCTGCGGGACCTCGGCCTGCGGCACGCCCTCGCCCCAGGGATAGACCCAGGTAGTCCACTTGCCGTTGTCGATCTTGGAGCCCTCGCAGTCGGTGAGGGCAACGACCTCGGCACCGGCGGCCAGCGCCATCTCGCAGCCGTCGACGACCTCTTGCGTGTTGCCGCTGTGGCTGCAGGCAATAACGAGTGACTTCTCACCAAGGCTCTTGGGGGCCATCAGGCAAAACTCGCGTGCCGTGTAGACCGTCGAGGTAAACGTGGTGGCCTCGCGCTTGAGCAGCTCGTTGGCCGGCATCAGGTCGATCATCGAACCGCCACAGGCGATCCAAAAGACGTTCTCGATCTTGCCTTTGCGCTCGATGATTTCCTGAATCAGATCGTGTACGTTCATGGTGATGCCTCCTTGTGTGGCGGTTTTGAACGACGACGGCTCGTACCTGCGGTCGTTCTATGTTGTCCTATTTATAGCACGCCGGCTGTCACGGGTGAAGTCAGTTCAGCAAATTTGTTCTATGTTGTTCTATCTATGGACGTTAGATGTCGAAGACGTAGCGCGAGCCCACGATCTTTTGGCGCCCGAGCAGCAAGGGCCGCTCGTCCGCATCGGTAAAGTACGCCTCCATATAAAAGAGCGGCTCGCCGACCGGCACCTCCAGCAGCGGGGCCGCCTGAGCATCGGCGAGCGCAATCTCCACGGTGCAGGGGTCGGACTTGAGCGGCGCGCGACCCGAATGCTCGGCAACGAGCGCAAAGATTGAGTTATCGGTGAGGTCCTTATCGGCCAGCGTCTGCAGGTAGGGATGGTCGGCAAGCACAAAGGCGTTGTTCTCGAGCATGACGGGCACGCCGTCGGCCGTGCGCACGCGCTCGACCACGATGAGCTCGCAGCCGGGTTCCACACCAAAAAACGCCGCGTCCTCGCGCGTCGCCGCAACCACCGTACGCGATACCAAGCGTGCTCCGGCCACCATGTCGTTGGCGGCACAACCCTCGGTGAAGCTCTGTACGTCGCCCTTCTGGCGAATCTTGCGCTTGAGCTTGGGAGCGCATACAAAGGTGCCCCTCCCCTGCTGGCGGTTGAGGTAGCCCGCGCGCGACAGCTCCTCGATGGCACGGCGTACGGTGATGCGCCCCACGCCGTAGGACTTCGCGAGCTCCATCTCGGAAGGAATGCGCGAGCCGGCAGGGTACACGCCGCGGGCGATTTCGCCCTTTAGGTCGTCCATAACCTGCTGGTACAGCGGCACGGCGGACACGTCAGCGCGGCCGGTTTTATCGTCGAATGCCATCGTTACGCTCCATCCCGCGCATGCTCGGACTCAAACTCTTCAATCGCTGCCATAAACTGCTCGCCAAAGGCGTCGGCTTTTTTCTCGCCAATACCGTTGACCTGGATCAGCTCGTCGCGCGTCTGCGGGCGCAGGCGGCACAGGCCGCGCAGGGCCTTGTCGGAAAAGACCATATACGGCGCCATCTCCAGCTCCGCAGAGATCTCCTTGCGGAGGGCACGCAGGCACTCGAACAGCTCGGCATCGTCGCCCACGCGCGGGCGTTGATCCAGCTCGGCCTCCTCGCGCAGCAGATCCACCGCACGGCGGGCGCGGGCCGAGGCCTTGCGCTTGGACGCGCGACGTTTAACGGTAAAGGCAAACGCCTCATCCTCGACCTCGGTAGCACGCGGGCCCAGCCCCACGACCGGGTACTGCCCCTGCGAAGTGGCCAAATAGCCGCGGCCGCACAGCTGGCCGATGATGTCCTTGATGCGCCCGACCGATTCGCCCGACAGCTCACCGTAGCCGCGGTCCTCGTCCAGATGCATCTGGCGAATGCGCTCGGTGTTGCCGCCGTGGAGCACATCGGCGATCAGCGACTTGCCAAAGCGCATGGGACGCACGGCCACATAGCGCACAGTGGCGCGGGCCATATCGGTGACGTCCTCGACCTCGAACTGCGTGAGACAGTTGCTGCAGTTGCCGCAGCCCTCGGCGTCGTCTGCCGTGCCGCCCGCGGCGGCTGTCGCATGCTCGGCCGCGGCCTCGTCGCCAAAGTAGCGCAGCATGTATTCGCGCAGGCAGCCGGTGGTATTGCAGTAGCCCTCCATCTGGCTGAGCAGACGATATCGATTCTGGAGCGCCCACGCACGCTGCTCGTCGTCGAGTGCCTCATCGGCAGCATCGCCGCGGTCGATCAGAAAGCGGCGCATGCGAAAATCATTGCCGTTCCACAGCAAGTGGCAGCTGGCCGGATCGCCATCGCGGCCGGCGCGGCCCGCCTCCTGGTAGTAGGCCTCGATGCTCTCGGGCACGTTGTTGTGGATCACGTAGCGCACGTTGGGCTTGTCGATGCCCATGCCAAAGGCGTTGGTGGCAACCATCACCTGGATATCGTCGTCGATAAAGGCGCGCTGGCTTTGGCGGCGGGCGTCGTTGCCCATGCCGGCATGGTAGCGGCCAACGCGAATGCCGCTGGGGCCCAGCGCCTCGGCAAGCTCGCCCGCCAGCGCATCGACCGTCTTGCGGGTCGAGCAATACACGATGCCGCTCTCGCCCGAATGCGCGATCACATAGTCGCGCACCCACGCGGCCTTGGCCTTGTCGCCCATCTCCTCGCAGCCAAAGTAGAGGTTCTTGCGATCGAAGCCCGTCACCACCGTCGCGGGGTTTTGCAGACCGAGCATCTGCTGAATATCCGTGCGCACACGCTCGGTCGCCGTAGCGGTAAAGGCCGCCACGATGGGGCGCTGCGGCAGGGAATCGATGAACTCGCGAATCTGCAGGTAGGCGGGGCGAAAATCCTGGCCCCATTGGCTCACGCAGTGCGCCTCGTCAATGGCCACGAGCGGCACGCCGATGCCGCCTTCGGCCGCAGCTTCCTGCGCAAAGGCTAAAAAGCGCGGCTCGAGCAGGCGCTCGGGCGCCACGTACATAAGCTGGTAGCGCCCCTCGCGCGCCCGTTTGAGCACGGTGTTTTGCTGGGCCGGGGTAAGGCTGGAGTTGAGATAGCTGGGTCGCGCACCCGCCGCGAGCAGCGCGCGGGTCTGGTCCTCCATAAGCGACAGCAACGGGCTCACCACAAAGGTGATACCAGGCAGCATGAGCGCGGGCACCTGGTAGCAAATGGACTTGCCGGCGCCTGTGGGCATAACGCCGAGCGCATCGCGGCCGGCAAGAATCGCATCCACCATGCGGTCCTGCCCCGGGCGAAACGAGGTGTAGCCAAAATAGGCGCCGAGCGTGTCGAGCGCCATCTGCTGCATGCTTTCGGTCATGGTTTCCTAACGTCCAAGTCGTCTGCCGTCGATTATACGCCGCCACGCGGACCGGCGTCGCCCGGCTGTCAGCCGCGGGCGATACAATCCGAAGGGAACGAGCGTGGATTTTTGGACACTTTCCGGATGAGCGTGGATAATCTCCCACTTTGAACCCGTCACCAAGCCAAAAACGGGAGATTATCCACGCTCATTCTATGGGTAGTCGATGTTTTGGCAATGTCAGCGAAAGCCCGCCAGAGCGAGCAAGGTGCCTTGAAACAAGGCGACATTGATCTTCTGGTCATGCCGCCGAAGTTGAAAGGCAGATTGCCGCTCTGGCGGGCTTGCAGCGTCGAGCCGTTACGCGGTTTGGTAAAACCGCGTAACCACTAGTTTGGTACCTTGACATTTATTTCTCACGCTCCTAGATTAGTTAGGCACAAAACAATTCATCTACCTAACTAAAGAAAGGAGCGAAGATTAGATATGTGTGTTGAACCACACGCCCATCCGCATGAACCCGGCGACGACCCCTCGCAGCCGGCAGACGAGCCCGAGACTCAGTCCAAGGAGGACCGTCTCGCCAAGAGAATCCTCCATGGGCTGGGGTTTTGCGGCCATTACATGCATTTTCACGGCGGCGGCATATCTGGCAAGGCGCCCATCGTCTGCCTGCTCGCCAAGCAGCCGACCGGCGAGCTGTCCCAACAAGAGCTCGGCATGCACTTCGACCTCAAGCCGGGGTCCCTTTCCGAGATTCTGTCCAAGCTCGAACTGGGCGGTCTTATCGAGCGCAGTCGCAATCCCAAAGACCGTCGGCAGCTCACCATCCGCCTGACCGATGCGGGATGGGAAAAGGCCCGCGTTGAGCAGGCAGCCCGCATTCGCTTTAGAGAGCAGGCCTTTAGTGCCCTCACCCACGACGAGCGCGAGGACCTCGCCGAAATGCTCGAGAAAATCCGTGTAACCTGGGAGGAACTGGATGATTAAAACCCTCATGGGCAGCATCCGCGACTAT
>USHZ01000124.1 GCA_900554595.1 uncultured Collinsella sp.
TCCATCGAGGTCTCGTGGAAGCTGGCGATGGTGCCGACGTCCTTCCAAAAGCCGTGGAACTCGTAGCTGTACAGGCGCTTGTTCTCGCCGAGCAGCTTGGGGATGATGTCCTTGCCAAAGTCGTGGCTCGAGCGCTGGTCCAGAGCGTCCTCCTCGAGCGCCTCGATCAGCACGTCGGCCGAGAAGATGTAGATGCCCATGGACGCGAGGTTCGAATCGGGCTTCTCGGGCTTCTCGGTAAACTTGGTGATGCGGCCGTCCTCGGGGTCGGTGGTCAGGATGCCAAAGCGGCTGGCCTCCTCCCACGGCACGGGCATAACGCTCACCGTGAGGTCGGCGTTGTTCTCAATGTGCGTCTTGAGCATCTTGCGGTAGTCCATGCGATATAGGTGATCGCCCGAAAGAATCAGGACGTACTTGGGGTCGTTGGCCTTGATGTAGTCGAGGTTCTGCGTAATGGCGTCGGCTGTGCCCGCATACCAGGCGCCGCCGGTCTGCGTCTCGTACGGCGGCAGGATTGACACGCCGCCGTCACGGCTGTCCAGGTCCCACGCCTCGCCGGAGCCCACATAGGCATGCAGCAGGTAGGGACGGTACTGCGTCAGAACGCCCACCGTGTCGATGCCCGAGTTGGAGCAGTTGGACAGCGAAAAGTCGATAATGCGGAACTTGCCACCAAAGCTAACCGCCGGCTTGGCGATCTTTTGGGTGAGTGCCCCCAATCGGCTGCCCTGTCCTCCTGCGAGGAGCATCGCGATGCATTCTTTCTTACTCATCGATTTCTCCTTCTGTCATCGATGTTCCTAAACCCATTAGCGACGGGCGCGGCGCAACGTCACGCCCGTCGAGTAATGCCGTGCTGGCATAGGGGAGCTCGCGGCCTTTACGCGTGCCAGATCTCGTCGCGGTACTCGCGAATGGTGCGGTCGCTCGAGAACCAGCCGGAGGAGGCGGTGTTGAGCAGGGCCTTGCGGTTCCAGGTCTCCTGGTCGCCGTAGCTGTTCGTGAGCTTCTCCCAGGCGTCGACGTAGCTGCGGAAGTCGGCCATGACCAGGTCGGGGTCGTTGTTGTTCATGAGCTCGTTGTAGATGCTCTCGAAGTTGCCCGAAAGGCCGGCAAACGTGTTGTCCTTGAGCTCGTCCATCACGCGGCCCAAGCGCTCGCGGTCGCCGTTGAGGGTGTCCCACGCAAAGTAGCTGTTCGACGCCCAGAGCTGCTCGACCTCGGGGGCGGTCAGGCCAAAGATGGCCTCGTTCTCGCGGCCGGCCAAGTCGGCGATCTCGATGTTGGCGCCGTCGAGGGTGCCCAGCGTAATGGCGCCGTTCATCATGAGCTTCATGTTGGACGTGCCCGAGGCCTCCTTGCCGGCCGTGGAGATCTGCTCCGAGATCTCGGCGGCGGGGTAGATGAGCTGGGCGTTGCTCACGCGGAAGTTGGGGATAAAGCAGACCTTCATGACCTCGTTGACGCGGGCGTCGTTGTTGATGACGTCGGCCACGGAGTTAATGAGGCGGATGGTCTCCTTGGCAAAGGTGTAGCTCGAGGCAGCCTTGCCGCTAAAGATGAAGGTCGTGGGCGTCACGTGGAAGTTGGGATCGGCGATGCGACGGTTGTAGATATCCATAACCTTCATGATGTTCATGAGCTGGCGCTTGTAGGCGTGGAAGCGCTTAACCTGAACATCGAAGACGGTGTTGGGGTCGATGACCAGACCGGTCTCGGCCTTAACGTACGCGGCCAGGCGCTCCTTGTTGGCGCGCTTGGAGGCACCCACGGCCTTCAGGAACTCGGTGTCGTTCTGGAACTCCTTGAGTTTCTCCAGCTCAAAGGCGTCCTTGAGCCAGCCATCGCCAATGGCCTCGGTTACGAGCTTGGCATAGGTGGGGTTGGCCTCGGCAAAGAAGCGACGGTGCGAGATGCCGTTGGTCTTGTTGTTGAACTTCTCGGGCGTCAGGGCATAGAAGTCCTTGAGCACGATGTTCTTGATGATGTCGGAGTGGATCTTTGCCACGCCGTTGACGCTATGGCTGCAGATCACAGACAGGTTGGCCATGCGAATCTCGCCGTCCCACAGGATGGCTGTCTGGCGCAGGCGCTCCTGCCAGCCCTCCTGCGTGGTATCGAACGACTCGTGCCAACGACGGCTGATCTCGTCGATGATCTGGTACACGCGGGGGAGCAGCTTGGAGAACGTGCCGATGGGCCACTTCTCCAGGGCCTCGGGCAGGATGGTGTGGTTGGTGTAGCTCACGACCTGCGTCACGATGTTCCAGGCGTCATCCCACTCGAGCTTCTTCTCGTCGATAAGAATGCGCATGAGCTCGGGGCCGCACATGGCTGGGTGCGTGTCGTTGGTGTGGATGGCCACAAACTGCGGCAGCAGCTCCCAGTTCTCGCCGTGCTCCTTCTCAAAGGTGTCGAGCAGGCTGTAGATGCCGGCCGAGACAAACAGGTACTCCTGCTTCAGGCGCAGCAGACGGCCGTGCTCGCCGGCGTCGTTGGGGTAGAGGATGGCGCTGATGGCCTCGGCCTCGGCGCGCTCGGCATCGGCCAGGGCGTAGTCGCCGCGATTGAAGGCCTCAAGGTCAAAGTGCTCCTCGACCGGCTCGGCAGCCCAGACACGCAGTTTGTTGACGGTCTCGCCGGCATAGCCCACCACGGGGATGTCATAGGGGACGGCCAGGATGTCCTGCGTGTCCACCGTGCGGTAGAACGTGCGGCCGTTCTCCTCAAAGCCCTCAACATGGCCACCAAACTTGATGGTCACGGCCTTGTCCTGACGGCGGACCTCCCAGGGATAGCCGTGGGTGAGCCACTCGTCCGTGGCCTCGACCTGGCTGCCGTTGACGATCTCCTGCTTAAACAGGCCGTAGCGGTAGCGCATGCCGTTGCCGTAGCCGGCGATGCCCTCGGCTGCCATGGAATCCAGGAAGCATGCGGCAAGACGGCCAAGGCCACCGTTGCCCAGAGCCGGATCGGGCTCCTGGTTCTCAATGACGGATAGGTCGAAGCCCATGTCATCGAGCGCCTCGGCGACCATGTCGCGCACGCCAAAGTTGAGCAGGTAGTTGTCGAGCAGACGGCCGATCAAAAACTCGATCGAGAAGTAGTACACGCGCTTTTTGCCCTCGGCGGTGGCGCGGGCGTCGCTCTTGGTGGCAACGGTGCGTGCCTTCTCGGCCACGAGCTTGGCCAGGGCGTTAAAGCGGTCGAGGTCGCTGGCGGCCTCGACGCTCTTGCCGCTGATGCTCATGACGGCATCGCGATAGAGCTCGGTAAACTCCTGCTTGTTGTCGAAGATCTTATTCATACGTTCCTTTCCCCCGGGGATGTTTCTCCCGGAACGGTTATGACTTGTATCCTACGCCCCGTCGGGGCGGGTAATTACAGCTGTAACGGCTTTGTTACTCATCCTTGGCAGACGGCTTAACAGAAGCAGACTTGGCCTTGGTAGCGGCCTTTTTGGCAGCCGGCTTCTTGGCTGCGGCCTTGGCAGCGGGCTTTGCGGCAGCCTTAGCCTTGGCCTTGGTCGTCGTAGCCTTTGCCTTAGCCGGAGCCTTCTTGGCAGCTGCGGGCTTGGGCTTCACCGAGGACGTACGCTTGCGCGTCGCCTTCTTGGGCTCCTCAACCACGGGCGGCTTGTAGCTGCTGGGACCGCGGCGCTTAAGTACCACGCCAGCCAGGCCGGGCACCTTAATCTCGATAGAGTCCATCTGCCCGTTCCAGGGATAGGGCTCGCTGGAGCAAGTGTAGGGCTCCTCGCCGGCATAGCCGCTGCCGCCAAACTCGGGACGGTCGGAATCGAAGATGACCTCCCAGTCACCCTCGCGCGGCACGCCCACGCGGAAGCTCTCGTAGCTCGCCGGGTCAAAGTTGATCAGGATCACCAGATCGTCGTCGATGTCCTCGCCCTGGCGCACAAAGCTCACGATGGACTGCTTGGAGTTGTCCGCATCGATCCAGGTAAAGCCGTCGTCGGTGTAGCCACGCTCGTACAGGGCGGGCTCGGCGGTGTACAGGTGGTTGAGCGCCTTGATGAACGCCTGATGATGACGGTGGGTCTCGTACTCCTCGG
This sequence comes from uncultured Collinsella sp., assembly GCA_900554595.1. Taxonomy (GTDB): domain Bacteria; phylum Actinomycetota; class Coriobacteriia; order Coriobacteriales; family Coriobacteriaceae; genus Collinsella. The sequence continues at coordinate 4,076 of USHZ01000124.1, forward strand.
TCAGGAACCACTGGATGGACTCGTAGTAGCGCCACTCAATAAACTGGCCGATCTCGTTGCCCATAAAGTTGAGCTTGGCACCGGGGTGCGTCATCTGGTAGAAGGCCAGCGTGCGCAGGCCGGCAAACTGGCGCCACCAGTCGCCCGGCATGCGGCCGATAAGCGAGCACTTGCCGTGCACGACCTCGTCGTGGCTCAGCGGGCAAATGAAGTTCTCGGTAAAGGCATACATGATGGAGAACGTGAGCAGGCCGTGGTTGCCGGGGCGCCACGGAAAATCGGTCTGCATGTAGTGCAGGGTGTCGTTCATCCAGCCCATGTCCCACTTGTAGTGGAATCCCAGGCCGCCGTCCTGCGGCGGGTAGGTCACGAGTGGCCACGCGGTGGACTCCTCGGCCATCATCATCACGTCGGGGAAGTGGGCCTCCACGGCGCAGTTGACCTGGCGGATAAACGCGCTGGCGTCCAGGTCCTCCTCGGTACCGTACTTGTTGAACTTCTTTTGGCCGGGATCGTCGATGCCAAAGTTGAGGTACAGCATGCTGGACACGCCGTCCATGCGAATGCCGTCAACGTGGAAGTTCTCGAGCCAGTACAGCACGTTGGAGACCAGGAAGGAGCGGACCTCGCCGCGGGCGAAGTCGAACTTGTGCGTGCCCCAGTTGGGGTGAATCTCGTGCTCAAACAGCATGTGGCCGTTAAAGGTGGCAAGGCCGTGGGCGTCGGCGCAAAAACCTCCGGGCACCCAGTCCATAATCACGCCGATGCCTGCCTCGTGGCATGCATCGATAAAGTGCATGAGCTGCTGCGGGTTGCCGTAGCGCGACGTGGCGGCGTAGTAGCCGGTCGTCTGGTAGCCCCAGGAGCCGTCGAAGGGATGCTCCATAAGCGGCATGACCTCGATATGCGTATAGCCCATGTCGCGTACGTAGTCCACGAGCTCCACCGACAGGTCGTCGTAGGTGTAGAACTCACCGCGCTGTGCGGGGAAGGGATCCATGGGGCCGGGGTAGTTGCCGTACTCGTCCGGATCGCCCTGCGGCGCGTCGCCGTGGCGCTTCCACGAGCCAATATGCACCTCGTAGATGTTAAGCGGCTGCGACATGTGGTTATGGCTGGCGCGGCGCTTGAGCCATGCGGCATCGTTCCACTTATAGCCGTCGAGGGTCCACAGCACGCTTGCCGTGCCCGGAGGGCACTCTGCCTTAAAGGCGTACGGATCGGCCTTGTAGAGCTTTTCGCCCTCGTTGGTCTCGATGAGGTACTTATAGAGCTGGCCTTGCTCTGCGCCAGGAATAAAGCCTTCCCAAATAGCGCTCGTGTGCATGGGCACCAGCGGGTTGGCTTGTTCATCCCAGTCGTTAAATTCGCCAATGACATGGACGCTCTTTACGTCGGGCGCCCAAACGCAAAAGCGCCAGCCGCGCGTACGGTTCTGCGTGTCGGGGTGCGCGCCCATCTTTTCCCAGCTGCGCTCCCACATGCCAATGCCAAACAGGTAGACATCGTCCTTGGAGAGCTCCGGTGCGTGCGGGGCGGCCTTGCGGGTAGCGGGCTTTTTGGTTGCTGGCTTTAGCTTTGTATCGCTCACGTTTGATCCCATCATGACGCGGCAGCGTGTTGCCTTGGTGACTAGATGCGAAAGGTCCAAGGCTGCACGAATCGAAGGGACGGCGATAGTTCTATGATTCGTTCCACCTCGCGTGCTCGGTGGAACTTTCGGCAGAAACTACGATAACACCTGT
>USHZ01000125.1 GCA_900554595.1 uncultured Collinsella sp.
TCAAGAAGGCCCGCCGCGCTCCCCAGTTCTCCAAGCGCTAAGGTTTTATCTCCTTACGAGATACAATGTACAAGCGGGGCCTACCGATTGCTCGGTGGGTCCCGCTTTTCTTTTCGACTAGGGTGGGCGGCTTCGTTTTGCCCACTTGGGAAGGAGCGATCCTATGCCCCAGAACATCTTCGGTACCGATGGCGTCCGTGGCGTCGCCAACGCCGACCTCTCGTGCGACCTCGCATTTCGCCTGGGCCGCGCGGCGACCAAGTTCCTTGGCCCGGATATCTGCATCGGTCGCGATACGCGTCTTTCGGGCACCATGCTCGAGAGTGCTCTGACCGCCGGCATTATGGCCGAGGGCGGCCGTCCTCACTGCTGCGGCGTTATCCCTACGCCGGCCGTGGCGCTGCTCACCGTCCAAAATGAGCTCGACGGCGGCATCGTCATCTCCGCTTCGCACAATCCACCGGAGTTCAACGGCATCAAGTTCTTTAGCCGCAAGGGCATGAAGCTTCCCGATGCTGTCGAGGAAGAGATCAGCGCCTGGGTCATGTCCGAGGAGGCCATGGCCGCCGACACGCTGCCGACCGGTGCCGGCGTGGGCCACATCATCAAGATGAAGGATGCCCGCAAGGCATATGTCGATCATGCCATCAGCACGCTCGACGGCCTTAAGCTCGATGGCCTGGTTGTTGCCGTCGACTGCGGCCACGGTGCTTCCTGCCAGACCACGCCCGCCGCGCTGCAGCGCCTGGGCGCCACGGTCCATGCCATCAACACCGATTACTGCGGCACCGACATTAACGTTGAGTGCGGCTCCACGCACCTTGAGCCCCTGCGCGAGCTCGTGCTGCGCACCCACGCCGATATCGGCTTGGCCCACGACGGCGACGCCGATCGCGTGCTGTTTGTGGACAGTGAGGGCAACGAGATCGATGGCGACTACATTCTCGCCATCTGCGGCTCCGACCTTGCTGCTCGCGGCAAGCTCGCCAACTCCGAGATCGTCTCGACCGTTATGTGCAACCTGGGCTTCTCCATCGCCATGAAGGAGCAGGGTTTCGAGATGGTCCAGACGGCCGTGGGCGACCGTTATGTTCTTGAGCGCATGCTCGAGGACGGTGCCGTCATCGGTGGCGAGCAGTCCGGCCACATCATCTTCCTGGAGCACAACACCACCGGCGACGGTCTGGTGACGGCTCTGCAGCTGCTGGCCGTGCTCAAGCGCACCGGCCGCACCCTTACCGACCTTGCCGGCATCATGAAGAAGTACCCGCAGGTGCTCGTCAACGTGCATTCGGACAACAAGGCCGGCCTGGATGATTGCCAGCCCATTTGGGACGCCGTCGCTGCCGCCGAGAAGGAGCTCAACGGTCGCGGCCGCATCTTGGTGCGCCCGAGTGGTACTGAGCCTCTGGTTCGCGTTATGGCCGAGGCGGAGACGCATGAGCTGACCCAGCGCGTTGTTGACGATATCGTCGAGGTTGTCAAGCGCGAACTTCCCTAATGGCCAAAAACGGATGCCAAGTGGTAAACTGATACGGTTATTTTGATTGTTTGGTATGTCCGAGGGGGAGCATGTTCACTAAAGTCCTAAGGTCTTTTGGTATGCGTGGTCGACTCCTTACGCTGGATGCTCCCATCTCGGGCGACGTCATTCCGCTCTCCGAGGTAAACGATCAGACGTTTGCCACCGGCCTTTTGGGCCAGGGCGTTGCCATTCAGCCTACGGGCACGCGTGTGATTGCGCCGGCAGACGCCAAGGTCGAGGCCATTTTTCCCACGGGACACGCCGTTGCGCTCAACACGGTCGACGGCCTAGACGTGCTCATCCACGTTGGTTTGGACACTGTTCAGCTCGAGGGCAAGCACTTTACCGTACATGCGCAAGTGGGTGACATCGTCCATAAGGGCGATGTGCTCATCGAGTTCGATCGCGAGGCAATTGCTGCCGAGGGCTACGATGTGACGGTTCCCATTTTGGTGTGCAACTCCGTTGAATTCTCGAGCATCAAAGGCTCCGTTGGCGAGCATGTCGAGGAGATGGACCAGCTCATCGTCGCTCGCGAGCGCTAGTCGCTCCGCTTTGCCTTTAGCCTACAATTCAAACACGTTTACGGAGGGCGCCCTTGAAAGAGGACGTCCTCCGTGGCAAGATGGGATTTGTCCGAAGCTAAACAGCTTTGGGTCACCGTGGACGGGCAGGGGCCTCGACGCGGGTAGACACGAGACACATACATTACGCGACCTCGCCCTGGTGGCCGCACACGTTGGTTGCGGCCGACGCGGGCCGCGGGCAAGTGCTTGTAAGGGGAGCCTTGCCTCTCTTGTACGAGAAAGGACGCGTAATGAAGATCATTAAAGCTAAAGACTACGAGGATATGAGCCGCAAGGCCGCCAATATCATCTCGGCCCAGGTTATCCTCAAGCCCGATTGCGTGTTGGGTCTTGCCACCGGCTCCACCCCGATTGGCGCCTACAAGCAGCTCGCCGCTTGGTACAAGAAGGGTGACGTCGACTTTGCAGAGGTCAGCACCTACAACCTCGACGAGTATCGTGGCCTTTCGCACGACGATCCCCAGAGCTACCACTACTTTATGCGTGAGAACTTCTTCGATCACATTAACATCGACCTGAACAACACGCATGTGCCCGATGGCTCCAATCCCGACGCTGCCGCTGCCTGCTCTGAGTACGACAAGATCGTCGCTGCTGCCGGTTACCCTGATCTGCAGCTGCTCGGCATCGGTAACAACGGTCACATTGGCTTCAACGAGCCCGATGATCACTTCTCCAAGGGTACGCACTGTGTCGACCTTACCGAGAGCACTATTCAGGCCAACAGCCGCCTGTTCGACAGCATCGACGACGTGCCCCGTCAGGCCTACACCATGGGTACCCAGACCATCATGTATGCCCGTATGATCCTGGTCGTCGCCAATGGCGAGGCCAAGGCCCAGGCTGTGCATGACATGTGCTATGGTCCGGTTACCCCCCAGTGCCCTGCCTCGATCCTGCAGCTGCATACCAACTGCGTTGTCGTTGCCGACGAGGCCGCCCTTTCGCTCTGCGAGTAGCGAAAGCCTATCACCTCGACATAGCTTTGCCGAAGGCCTCCGCTTTGCGGGGGCCTTTTTTCTGAGTGCACGCCGTGTGCTTGACGAAAACCTTGCCGCGAACTTGACGGGTGCGTCTGGTGCAGCATGATTCATTCCATAACAGATACTATGCATAAATGCTATGAAAAGGTCGCAGACGGTAGCTGGCGCTAGGTGAGTTGCGCAACACAATTGAACAGCGCTCATTTAAGGTACACTGCCAAAGGATGGGACAAGCTGGCAAGCGCATTGACCTGCGCAAAGACTGATTGGTTGGGGGATAAGTTTCAATCGGACCACGCTGAACAAAAACTTGCCATTTGCGTACCAACAAACATCCTAAACCGTAGCATCGCTCTATTCATCTAGCGATACATATGGTCTAGCGTTACGGTGTCCATGTGGTCGAGTTGAGGAGCGGGCATGGTTAACGATTTGGGCAATACGGACGACCTCGAGCTTATGCCGCTGGGCAGTAGCTATATGGTGCGGCGCGATCGCTTGATGAACGAACTTATCGCCAAGGGTCGAAAGGCCGGCATCGTAGTCCTCTACGCGCCTGATGGCTTTGGGAAAACCTCGGTGCTGCTACAGTATGCCCAAGAGGTTAAAAGCGATCCGACGCGAGGTCCTGTGCGGATCACCGAGGCAGACCGCGCCATTGGGCGCGAGGTGTTTATGCAGCTCGAGGTCGTTACCGAAGAGCTTAAGGACAAGCCGCACTCCCTGATTGCAATCGATAACGTGCCTAACCTCAGTCAGAGCGAGACCGATGAGCTGATCGACCGAATCCGAAGCCTGCGTGCTATGGGGGTTGGGGTCTTTATGAGTTGCCGTCCTTCGAATCGCCAGCTGATTCATGGACTGGGCGATTCGATTAAAGTCAACGCGCAGATGCTCAAGGTGCATGCCTATGAGTATTCAGCGTGGGCATCGGCATTTTCGATCAGTACATCGCTCGACTTCTATCAGCTTACGCAGGGCGTGCCCGAGCTCGTCTCGGCTATGCAGTCGGGACTATACGGGCAGGGAGACGTTGCCCAGATGCTCGAAAACGAGATCGTCAATATCTACGGTGCGGCACTTGTTGATCTGGCGTCGCTCGAGAACAACGCCCTGTTTAGCGTGGCATGCTTGATGGTCTTAATGGGCGAGGGCAATATTTCGGAGCTCGAGGCTTGCGGCGTTAGGCTTTCGGCGATTGACCAGTCCTATCTTGTCCGCGATTATCCCATTTTTGGCGTTGATCCGGCAGACCGGAGCTTTACCTGCTTGGGTACCGAGGACAACGCACGCCTGCGATTGCGCAAGCTGGTTGCCGAAATTCGCCCCGAACTCGTTGTTCGGGCGGCGCGTATATTGATTAAAGCGGGGCGCTGCGATACCGCGATGGACCTCGCCGACGCGTTTTTGGACCGCAGTGCGGTGTTGGAGCTTGCTGGGCAGTATGGGGTCGATCTGGCCCTGACGGGGCATGGAGGGGATGTCTGCCGCGCGGCGCTGGGAAAGACCGAGGCAGATGATCAGGCATCGGAGCCGACGCCTGACGAGGCACTCGGCATCTATCTGGCGGCGGTGAGCGTCTCCAATACAAAGCTCGCGCGGTACATGGCCTCAATTATCGAGCGTGCGGGCGAGCAAGCGATTTGCGAGCTCGATCCCGTGTCGTGGAAGGTGGCGCACGCGTTTACGGCCGCCTGTTATGGAGATAGTGGTCTGGGTCTTCCGGCAAGCCATACAGCGTTGGAAAGCGAGGCGTCTTGTGTCGCACTCGACATGCTGTCCGCACATGTCGAGATAAAGCATGGGCTGACCGAGCGGGCGAAGGGTGGTGAGATCTTCGCGGGGCTCAAAACGGATAAGGCCTACGATTGTGAGCTCGATATCGCGGGGACGTTTGTGCGGGCGGACCGCATGTTGACGGAGCTATTTGATGGGTCGTATGCAGGGACTGACGAGCGTGATGACGAGATGGCCCTGACGCTCGAGGCACTCGAAGCGCGTGGAATCCGAGCGCTCGCCATCTGGGTGCGCATGGTATTATCGGCGCGACGCCTGTTTGCCGGCATGCCGGTGACCGACGAGCAGGCATTCAATGAGCTCGACCGTTTTGCCGTGCGTGTGCGTGACAATCAAGTCCAGTTGTTTGGCTTGATACTAGAAGGCTGGCAGTCGTTGGCTGAGGGGCGTCCGGTCAATGCCAAATTCCGTGCGGTGCAGGTGCTTAGGCTTGCCGAGGAATCGATTGGATACATACGCGACAACGCACTGCTGCTAGAGCGCGCGGCGTACTTACGCAATACATCGATGGTATCGGTGCGCGAAGAGGCAGAGCTGCTCGATTTGAGTCGGACGCAGGTCGGTGGTGCCGAGGCTTGGATGGTGGCACTGCATTTGGCCTCCGCGGGCCGCGATAGCGACCTTGCAGCCTGGATGTCCATGAACCGCCCGGGGATTTTGGATCCGTCGTATCGGCTGTTTGCGCGTCTTGCGATGCATTGTCTGGGTGAGCCGGCTGCTAGAATTCGAAAGAAGCTCCCGGTGCGCGAGCTGTCGCGGTATTCGCTGCGTGACGACTTTGAGGGCGAAGGCGAGCGTCTGTTCCAGGCCGGCGATGCCGAGGGTGTCGATGTGATTGGCCATATCGAGATTCGCATGTTTGGGGCGTTTCGCGCCGAGCGCGACGGGTTTCCC
>USHZ01000126.1 GCA_900554595.1 uncultured Collinsella sp.
CGCTCAATCGTCTCGCTCGTGCAGACGGCCGACTCGCTCAAGTCCGAGGGCCAGTCGCATATGGAGGACCTTGCCAACAAGATCGTCCCGTGGAACTTCCTGCTCGCGGGCCTGGTTGCGCTTACCACCCGCAGCCTCATCAAGACCTCAGCGGCGCTAATGGTCGACTACTCGTGCGCGCTTAAGCTCACGGGTTCGGTCGCCGTCATGACCGCCATGAGCGATGCTGCCAAGATGGGCGTTATGGTCAAGGGCGCTAAGTACTTTGAGTCGTTTGCCAAGGCCGATACCATTGTCTTTGACAAGACCGGTACGCTGACCGAGGCCCAGCCGCGCCTAGCTTGCGTGCTCACGACCGACGGCTGGAGCGAGGACGAGGTCCTGCGCCTTTCCGCTTGCTTGGAGGAGCATTTTCCGCATCCGGTGGCGCGTGCCGTGGTCAACGCCGCCCGCGAGCGCGGGCTCGAGCACCGCGAGCGCCATGCCGCCGTCGAGTACATCGTGGCGCACGGCATCGCTTCGTCCATTGAGGGGCGTCGCGCCATCATCGGTTCCGCGCACTTTGTATTCGAGGATGAGGGCGCGCAGCTCGAGTCCGACATTAAGGAGCAAATCGAGTCCCAGATGCAGGGCCTGTCGCCGCTGTATCTGGCGGTCGATGGAAAGGTCGTCGGCGTGCTCGGCATCGAGGATCCGCTCAAGTCCGGGGTCCGTGAGGCCATCGCCGACCTGCATGCGCTGGGCGTCAAGCATGTCGTTATGCTCACGGGCGACTCCGAGCGCACGGCCGAGCGCATTGCGCGAGAGGCGGGTGTCGACGAGTTTAAGGCCGAGCTGCTGCCCGAGGACAAGTACGCCTATGTGGAACGCATTAAGGGCGAGGGGCGCCATGTTGCCATGGTGGGCGACGGCGTCAACGATTCGCCGGCGCTGGGCCTGGCCGATGTGGGGCTGGCAATGGGTGGCGGAAGCGACATCGCCAAGGAGGTCGCCGATATCATCCTGACCGATACGGATCTGGCCGCGATCGTGCGTCTACGCCGCATGAGCCAGGGCCTCATTGATCGTCTGACGAGCTCCTACTCTAAGGTGATGCTCACCAACTCAGCGCTCCTGGCGCTGGGCATTACCGGCGCGATTACCCCGCAGGCGTCGTCGCTGCTGCACAACGGCTCGACGATTGCCTACAGCCTGGGCAACGCGAAGGCTTACCTGCGCTAGCAGACGTGTTCGCGCACGTTATCTGGCCTGCGCCCAGACGGCATCGGTGTCGTCCGGGCGCAGGCCTTTTGCATTTGACCATTTGCTAGCTTCTCTATATAGTGTTGCTAGCTGTGCTAGCAATTGAAGGGAGCGGGATTAACGTGGGTGCTGTTAGCGGCATGGCGCAGGTGAACGTTCGCGTAGATCGCCAGGTCAAGAACCGTGCCGAGGAGGCGCTGCGGCTTTCGGGCGGGTCACTGCCCGAGCTCATCAAAAAGGTGGTGGCCAAGGTTGCGCAGGGTGGCGGGCAGTGCGAGGAAGTGCTTGCGGCCGTCGACGACCGGCAGCAGACCGTCGCGCCCGATACACCGTTCGCCGCGTCGTGGGCAGCGGCAGACCGGCTTTACGCGGACCTGGGCATCGCTACGTCGCCCGTATCCGACAATCGCGATTGGGACACAATCTATTCCGAAGCCATGGATGAGCATTATTGCCAAAAGGGGATGATCCTGTGAGCGGGGCTCCCCTCAAAATAATGGTGGATGCCAACGTATGGGTTGATTCGTTTTGCGTCGACCATGCCGAGTCGCTTGCCGCGCGTGCGTTTATTGGGCGGGCGACGGAGGCGGGGGCGTTGCTGTTCTTCCCGGTGCATATTGCCAAGGACGTGCTGTACGTTGTCCAACACGAGCTGAAGCGTAGCGTTCTTGCCAGCGGGGGAGCGCTTGACGAGGCATCTGCCCGTGCAATTGGCGATGCGGCGCTGGCGTTTGTTCGGAACATGACCGAAAACGCCACGGCCGTGGGTGCAGATGCGTCGGACCTTTGGCTGGCCGACAAATACTTGGCGCTCCATCGCGATTACGAGGACAACTTGGTGCTCGCCGCGTGCAAGCGCGCGCAGGTTGATTACTTGGTGACCAACGATCGCAAGCTGCTCGAACATGCCGATCTTGCAGCAAAGACCCCGCGCCAAATGATGCCGATTCTTGCTTTGGCCGAACGCGGCGGCGCGGCTATCGGTTGACGCGAACTGTTTGCGGGCCTCTTGGACGACGATGCGCCAAGGGACCCACGCCTGCTATTTACGAAAGCTCGGCCTTAATGGCGGGACTTTCTGCGAGCTGCTCGGCTGCCTTTTCGTCGGAGCTGTCGAGTGCCGCCAGACTGCGGTAGACCCACTCGTTGACCTGGGTGTTCTTGACGCCTGCGGTCTGCATAAGGGCGCCTACCTCGCGGATTGCTGCGAACAGATCGGCTTTGGGACCCTCGAGCTCGACCTCGATGCCGTGGTAGGCGGCCACGCCGCGGTTCTCACTCACGTGGTCGATAAAGCCCTCGACGGTCTCAAGCTGCTGGGCGAGAGCTGCATTATCGTCAGCGTTCAGCGCGACGAGTGCGTTCGATACCGTGAGGGCGGGATGTCCGCAGGGGACAAAGCCTTCGATGACATCCATAGCTTCGGTAATGGTTGAGCCCAGGCCTGCGAGGGCATTGATGAGTTGCTGCTTGGTATCCATAACGGTCCTTTCGACGGGTCAATTTTGCTTGGCGAAAATATACGTGACGCGTTCGGTGGCAAAAGTGTGAAGTGTGGTGCACATTATGGTCTTCACAGCTCGTGCATAGAGCAGCTGTCCGCCTTTAGAACGTGGTAAGATAGCTATCCGCGAGCGGGGCTCACCCCGCGTGTTCCTTGAAAAGTCGACGGGTGTTGGGTACTCGTGCCCAATGCCATCCAGACTTTCCCGACATTCGGGGGCGACTGGTTTCGACACGATAGCTCTGAGAGAGGAAGCAAGCCGAGGTCTCCTCGCCTCGTTAAACAGGGGTACCGTCAAATTGAATTGACAACAACTCTTCTTTTGAGCCTATGGCTCTCGCTGCTTAATTTATAGCGGCGCGTCAACCCGGTGATTTCCCCGACACCGGCGCGACGTCATTTTAGGGGAATGCTCCTGCGCATGTAATCGGTATGGCGCAGGCTAAGACCGAACCGGTTAGGACGCCGCGAGCGTGTCGCTGCGCGCAAAGCGTCCGAGACAAAACCAGCGACTGAGCTTGGAGATGCCAATCAGGGGGCTTTCGTGGACCGGAGTTCGATTCTCCGCGCCTCCACCATAAGTAACAGGCAGGTAGATATTCATATTTACCTGCCTTTTTATTTCTAGTCCGTACCGCGGAGAATCGAACTCTATGCAGGGCGCGAGCGTTAAGCAAACGCGAAGCGTTTGTAGCGAGCGGGCGAGGGCGGCGGCAGCCGACCGAAGCCGGTGCGGATTTGCGAAGCAAATACGCGGATTCTCCGCGCAAAGCCCCAACCCTATATAGATGCGATGTTATCGAATCTCAGCCTGCCATGCACCGCATCAACGGAACCCCAAACCGCGGAGAATCGAACTCTGTGCAGGGCGCGGGCGTTAAGCAAACGCTACGGCAGCGCAGGGTGGGACGCTCTTTCCCAACGGCGGTCCAAGCGGAAAGCGTATCCCGGAATCCCGCCTCAAACTGGGACGCGCTTTCCGCTCCATCTCCTCAACTCCAAAACCTGCGCGCCCTCCATTCCAAAACTGGGTAGAAGAAAGCCAAAACGCAATCGCAGGAGGTCAATATGACTGCAGAAGATAAGGCAAAGAACGCCGGCAAGGTCGCGCTCGTCCTGGAGGGCGGCAGCTTCCGCGGGCAATTTACCGCAGGCGTACTCGACGTTCTCATGGAGGCTGGCGTCGAGATTCCGGCGGTCTACGGTGTATCGGCCGGCGCCCTCAACGGCGTGAACTACAAGTCGCATCAGATCGGCCGTGCCAACCGCATCAACCTGGCTTTCTGCAACGACAACCGCTTCATGGGCGCCGCATCGTTTGCGTCCACGGGCTCTATTGTGGGTTATGACTTTATCTTCAACGATGTCCAGGACCGCCTGGATCCCTTTGACAACGAGACGTTCGACGCGAGCCCCATCGAGATGTACGCCGTCGCGACGGACATGCTCTTTGGAACCGCCGCGTACCTGCCGGTCAAAAGCGCCGTACTTGACCTCGACGCCGTGCGCGCCTCGACGTCGCTGCCGCTGGTGACGCCGCCGGTTGAGATTGACGGGCACAAATACGTCGATGGCGGCGTAGCCGATTCGGTCCCCATCGAGCACGTACTGGAGGAGGCGGGCTTCGATCGCGCGGTTGTCATTGTCACGCAGGATCGCTCGTACGAGAAAAAGCCCTACGAGTTTATGCCCGCCGCACGCGCCCGCTATGCCGACTACCCCTACCTGCTCGAGGCTATCGAGACGCGCCACGACCGCTATAACATCCAGCGCATGCATTTGTGGAAGTATGAGCGTGAGGGCCGCGCACTGGTCGTTGCTCCGCAAATGCCGGTCGAGGTCGGCCATGTCGAACACGATCCGGCAAAGCTCCTCGACCTGTATATTCAGGGCCGCCAGGAGGCAAAGCGCCTACTGAGTGATATCGAGGCATTTGTCGAGCGCTAGTGTCGCGACGTCATGACCCATGGATGACATGTGCAGAAACTCTGGTCGGAGCCAAAATACCTGTTGACTCGGGCGGCGAGCGGGGTAATATGGACGGGTTACTTGCAGAGCCCCGTGAATCTCTGTAACAACACGTACTGTACATGGAGGAGTCTAAGTGATTTCGAAATCGACTCACTACGCCAAGCAGGGCGAGGTCCAGCGCAACTGGGTTCTCGTCGACGCCGATGGTGCTGTCCTGGGCCGTCTTGCCACCCAGATCGCAATGATCCTGCGCGGTAAGAACAAGCCCCAGTTCACGCCCAACAGCGACTGCGGCGACTTCGTTGTCGTCATCAACGCCGATAAGGTCCAGCTTACCGGTAACAAGGCCGACACGAAGACCTATTATCGCCACAGCGGCTACAACGGCGGCCTCAAGGCTGAGAGCTTCCGCCAGGCTATGGAGAAGCACCCGGAGAAGGTCATCGAGCGCGCCGTTCGCGGCATGCTGCCCAAGACCACCCTCGGCCGTGCCCAGATGACCAAGCTTAAGGTCTACGCTGGTGCCGAGCATCCGCACGCTGCCCAGAACCCCACGAAGATTGAGCTGGAGGCTTAAAGATGGCTGAGAACACCGTTGTCTACCAGGGTACCGGCCGTCGTAAGAACGCCGTCGCCCGCGTCCGTCTCGTCCCCGGCACCGGCAAGGTGACCATCAACAAGCGTGACGCCGAGCAGTATTTCGGCCGTCATCAGCTCGTTGAGAACGCCCTTGCTCCCTTCAAGGTGACCGACACCGCCGGTCAGTTCGACGTTATCGCTCTGTGCGATGGCGGCGGCATTTCCGGTCAGTCTGGCGCTCTGCGCCTGGGCATCGCTCGTGCTCTTCTGAACGCTGGCGATTACCGCGCTGACCTCAAGAAGGCCGGTTTCCTTACGCGCGATGCTCGCGTGGTCGAGCGCAAGAAGTACGGCCTCAAGAAGGCCCGCCGCGCTCCCCAGTTCTCCAAGCGCTAAGGTTTTATCTCCTT
>USHZ01000127.1 GCA_900554595.1 uncultured Collinsella sp.
CCGGACGCTCGCGTACTTTAAGAACGTTGTGGATATCGCGGCGGAACTTGGAGCCGAGCAGGTCATGGTCTCGAGCGGCTGGGCATTTTTGAACGAGCCGATCGAGGACGCGTGGGGTCGCAGCGCCTCGATGCTGCGTGCGATTGCCGAGCATGCGGGAGAACGCGACGTGCGACTGGTGCTCGAGGCCCTACAGCCGGTTGAGTCGATGATCGTGAACTCGGCGGCCGACACGAAGCGCATGATCGAGGCAGTTAATCAACCGGCACTTAAGGCGTGTCTGGATATGGGCGCCATGGCGGTGGCGGGGGATACCATCGACGATTATTTCGATCTGCTTGGCGATGATGTCGCCCACGTGCATTTTGTCGATGTTGCGGCAGATGGCACGACGCATCTTGCCTGGGGTGACGGCAACCGCGATATGCGCGCCGACCTGGATAGGCTGGTGGCGCGCGGCTATCGCGGAGTTGTTTCGGCCGAGACCTATGACGGGCGCTATTTTGCCGACCCCGCAGCTGCCGATGCGCAGGTAATGGCAGAGTATCGTCGTGCGATTGGCGCCTAGGTGGGGTCGGGCTGCGGCAACCTACCCTATGTTTCCAGATGAATACGGTGTGAGCGGCTGCGACGGATTTTCCCCGCAAGCACTCTAGTATGCTAAAGTACCCAGAAGACCGGCGGAGCTATGCCGGTCTTCTGTTCTATATGAAACGCAGCATGAGGAGGCTCACCAGATGACGGCCACACCGTGGGGATTCCGGGACATATTGCCCGAGGAGGCTCAGGCGCGCGAGGAGATCGCGTGTACGGTGAAGGGCTGCTTCAGGGAGCATCATTACCTTCCGGTCGAGACGCCGCTACTCGAGGACAAGGGTTCGCTCGAGGAAGGCGGCCGCATTGCGGACACGCCGTTTAAGCTCTTTGATGACGACGGTCGCCTGCTGGTGGTCCGTCCCGACAACACGCTGCCGATCGTGCGCTTGGTTTCGACCCGCATGCACGCGGCCGATCTGCCGCTGCGCCTTCGCTACGAGGCGCCGGTGGTTCGTGAGTGCCAGCGCAACGCTGGCGGTTCGCGCCAGTTTACGCAGCTGGGCTTTGAGCTTATCGGTGCGGGCGATACCGCGGGCGATGTCGAGATTGTCTCGCTCGTGGCCGAGGCGGTGCGCAAGCTGGCGCTGCCCGATGCGCGCATTATCGCAGGTAGCGTGCGTCCGTTTAAGGAGCTGCTCGCGGCGTGCGAAGATCGCGAGCTGGCTGCCGAGGCATTGCGCTGCGTGCACGCCAACGACTTTGTGGGCCTCGATGCCCGCGTGGCGGCAAGCGCCGAGCCCGAGGCCGTCAAGGCGGCCATTAGCGAGCTGCCGCGCTTGCACGGCGGCGCCGAGGTACTCGACCGCGTGGACGCGCTGCTGGATGCCGCCGGTATCGTCGCGCCGCTGACGCGCGAGCTGCGTGTCCTGGTCGAGGGCCTGGCACCCGAGGACGCCCAGGTGCTGTCGTTCGACTTCTCCATCATGAACTCGTTTGATTACTACACGGGTCTGGTCTTTAAGGTCTATGCCGGCGGCCTGCCCGATCCGGTGGGTTCGGGCGGACGCTACGACTCCATCTTTACCGGTGCATTTGGCGACGGCATTGAGGTGCCGGCGGCGGGCTTCGCCTTTTCGCTCGAGCGTCTGGAGGCCGCACACACCTCGGCCGAGGACGCCGCTTCCGACGGCGATCATGCCGTGGGCCGTGGCGCCGAGGGCCCGCTGCGTATCGCCGTGCCCAAGGGCTCGCTCAAGGCCGATACCCTCGACGTGCTCGAAGCTGCGGGCCTGGACGTCTCTGAGCTTCGCGACCCCGGCCGTCACCTGATCGTGCGCGGTCGCGACACGCGCGCCAGCGAGGGCGCGGTCGGCGATATCGAGTTTGTCATCGTGCGACCCAGCGACGCGCCCGCCTTTGTGGGCTGCGGCGGTGCCGACTGCGGCATCTGCGGTTGGGACTCGCTTATCGAGGCCGACCTCAACCTGCTGCAGCTGGTCGATCTGGGCTACGGCCTGTGCACGTTTATCGAGGCGGAGCCCGCATGGCGCGCCGGTCAGGCCGAACGCAACTATGCCCGTCGCGGCTCGCTTCGCGTGGCCACCAAGTATCCGCGCATCGCGAGCGCCTGGTATGCCGGGCGCGGCGTGAATGCCGATATCGTTTCACTGCACGGCAATATCGAGTTGGGCCCTATCGTCGGCATGACCGACCGCATCGTGGACATTACCGCCACGGGTGCCACGCTGCGCGACAACGACTTGGTCATCACCGGCCGCATTATGGACTGCACGGCCCGCTTCTTCGTCAACCCGGGTGCCGCGCGCCTGGATCCGCGCGTTCGCAACCTGGCCGATCGCCTGGTGGCTGCCGTGAAGGACAAGCATTTTGAGCCCGTCGCGGGTTCGGCACAATAGCGCGAGCGCGCACGGGCGCCCCCATATTCGGGTTGCGGACCGATTGGCGCCGCTGCCCGGCATCTCGTTTTTCAAACGCAACCTCAACCGATAGGGGATACCGATATGAAGACCATCAAGCTTGCTCCCGGCGAGCGCCTCGTTACCAATCAGCTCAACCGCAAGGGCGTGCTGCCGCAAAACATTGTCGACGCCGCCCGCGATATCGTGGCCAACGTGCGTGCCAACGGCGATGCCGCGGTGCGCGATTACTGTCAGCGTTTTGACGGTGTTGAACTGCAGAGTTTCCGCCTGCCGCAGGAGCAGATCGATGCCGCGCTCGAAGGTCTCGATCCCGCTTTTGTCGCGGCGCTCGAAAAGGCTGCACGCCAGATCCGCGAGTTCCACCAGCGCGAGGTCGAGCAGAGCTGGTTTACCACGCGTGCGGACGGCACGATGCTCGGCGTTAAGGTGACCCCGCTCGCGGCGGCCGGCATCTACGTGCCGGGCGGTCGCGCGCAGTATCCCTCCACGGTGCTCATGAATGCCATTCCCGCCAAGGTCGCCGGCGTCAAGCGCGTGGTCATGGTGACCCCGCCGCAAAAAGACGGCCTGATCAGCCCCTACACGCTTGCCGCGGCAAAGCTCGGCGGCGTGGACGAAATCTATATGGTGGGCGGCGCCCAGGCCGTGGCCGCGCTGGCGTACGGTACCGAGACCATTCCGCGCGTCGATAAAATCACCGGCCCGGGCAACGCCTTTGTCGCCGCGGCCAAGCAGATTGTCTCGGGCGATGTGGGAATCGACATGGTCGCTGGCCCGTCCGAGGTCTGCGTGCTGGCCGATGCCACGGCCAAGCCCATGGTGGTCGCGGCCGACCTGATGGCCCAGGCCGAGCACGATCCGCTGGCAGCCTGCTATCTGGTGACCTGCGACGAGCAGTTTGCGCGCGAGGTCGAGGCCGGCATCGATATTCTGGTGGCGCAGTCCCCACGTGCCGAGATCACGCGCGCCTCGCTCGATAACGAGGGCACCATCGTAGTGGCCGCCGATATGGCTGCTGCCGTCGAGGCGGTGAACACCGTGGCGCCCGAGCACCTGGAGCTGCACTGCAAGGATGCGATGGGCCTGCTTGGCGGTATTCGCAACGCCGGCGCCATCTTTGTGGGCGCTTGGAGCTCCGAGCCGCTCGGCGATTACGTTGCCGGTCCCAACCACACGCTGCCGACCGGCGGTACGGCCATGTTCTCCAACCCGCTTTCGGTCGAAGAGTTCGTCAAGCGCTCGAGCGTCATTTGCTATACGCCCGAGGGCCTGCTCTCGGACGCTCCCGCGACGCAGCGCCTGGCCGAGGCCGAGGGCCTGTGGGCGCACGCGCTATCCGCCGCTCTGCGTCGTCGCGTGCTGGAGCAAGGCGAGGATTCCGTGAGTGCCGAGTCGCTCGCCGCGGCCGACCTGACCAAGGTCGCCTGGCCGGGAGATGCGACCGCGACGGTCGCCGAGGGCGTGGACCTGGCCGCTGCAGGCGCAGATGGCGCTGGCGCGACCGGCGGGGAGGCCTAATATGGCCGAACTCACGCCCCGCATGAAGGAGCTCGTCCAGCCCTACCTGGCCGGTATTGAGCCCTACAATCCCAACTTTACGCCCACGCGCATCAACCTTTCGGCCAACGAGAACACCTATCCCGTGCCGGCCGGCGTGCGCGAGGCGGTCGACGCCGCCCTGGCTGTCACGCCGCTCAACCGCTACCCCGATCCCATGTCGAACGACTTGCGCGACGAGCTGGCTACCTGGCATGGTGTGACGCGCGAGAATATTTGCGTGGGCAACGGCGGCGACGAGCTGCTCTATAACTACCTGCTGGCGTTTGGCGGCGCGAGGCGGACCCTGCTCAACTGCCCGCCGTGCTTTAGCGAGTATGCATTCTTTGCGTCTCTGTGCCAGACCGAGGTGCGCGACGTGTGGCGCGACCCGGCGACCTTTAGGCTCGACCAAGCTGCTGTGCTCGCGGCGGCGCCGGAGTGCAGCCTCGCCATTGTGACCTCGCCCAACAATCCCACGGGTGACGTGGCGCCGCTCGACTTTGTCGCGGCCCTGTGCGATGCGTGCCCCGGCATGGTCATGGTCGACGAGGCCTACGTTGAGTTTGCCGACGATTCGTTTGGCGCGGCCACCACGGCGCAAGGGCTTATCGCCGAGCATCCAAACCTGGTGATTCTGCATACGCTGTCCAAGGCGTTTGGCGCCGCCGGCACGCGTCTGGGCTACGTGATCGCGGCGCCCGAGGTCATCGATGTGTTCGCCGCGATTCGCCAGATCTACTCGGTTAACGTGCTGAGCCAAGCCGCCGCGCTTGCCTGCGTGCGTGCCCGCGATGCGTACGCGCCCGTGGTGGCACAGGTTGCTTCCGAGCGCGAACGCGAGCTGTGCGCCCTGCGCGCGATGGCTGCCGAGGGCCTGCCCGTGGAGGCATGGCCGAGTGCGGCGAATTTTGTGCTCGTGCGTACGCCGCATGCCACGCGCGTGCGCGAGCGTCTGCGCGACGAGTATTCGATTTTGGTGCGCGACTTTAGCTACGCGCCGGGGCTCGCGGACTGTCTGCGCATTACCGTGGGCACGCCGCAGGAAAACGATGAGGTGCTGGCTGCGTTTGCCGCGCTGGTGAAGGAGGAGATGTAGATGGGCCGTTATGCCGAGGTGACCCGCAAGACGGGCGAGACCGACATCGTCGTAAAGCTTGACCTGGATGGAAGCGGCGTGTGCGATATCTCGACCGGCGTGCCGTTTTTCGACCACATGCTCAACGCCTTTGGTCGCCATGGCCTGTTCGATTTGACGGTACATGCGGTGGGCGACGTTGATGTCGACGCGCATCACACCGTCGAGGACACGGGCATCGTGCTGGGCGAGGCGTTTTGCCAGGCGCTGGGCGACAAGGCGGGTATTACGCGTTTTGCCGACGCGGCGATCGCCATGGACGAGACGCTCGTGATGGCCGCCGTGGACATTTCGGGTCGCGGCCAGGCCTATTGCGAGTTGCCCGTGCCGACCGAGCGCGTGGGTAGCTTCGATACTGAGCTAGCCGTCGAGTTCTTCTATGCCTTCGCGCGTGACGCCAAGCTCACGCTACACGTGCGCGAGCTGGCGGGCGGCAATTCGCACCACATTATCGAAGCCGCCTTTAAGGCTGTGGGCCGCACGATGCGCTGCGCCTGCGAGCTCGATCCCCGCGTGCAGGGCATCCCCAGCACCAAGGGCTCACTG
>USHZ01000128.1 GCA_900554595.1 uncultured Collinsella sp.
CTTATCGACTTTATGGACACCGTCGGCTTTGACTACACGAGCGTCTTTGCCTACTCGCGTGAGGAGGGCAGCCTAGCCGCCAAGATGGAAGGTCAGGTCGATGAAGAGGTTAAGCTCGAGCGCGCCCAGGAGGCTATTGATCTGGCCGAGTCGCTCGGCTTTGCCGCCACGGCGGCCCATGTGGGCGAACGCGCCCAGGTGATCGTCGACGGCATCGAGGAGACCGAGGACGGTGCCGAGCTCATCGGACATGCCTGGTTCCAGGCCCCCGATTCTGATGGTGCGGTGCATCTGGATGCCAGCGAGGCATCTGTGGGCGATATTCTGACGGTCGAGTTTACCGATAGCTTCTGCTACGAGCTTATCGGTCATGTTGTGGAGTAGGAGAGCGTCGTGGCTAACGAGAGCAATAAGGAACTGACGAGTGTTTGGACGCCCGCCAACATCGTGACGTGCGTGCGCATCGTCTTTATTCCGGTGTTCATGATCGTGTCGGCGCTGTCTCACACGAGCGTTGCCGGTACGGATTGGAGCACCTTCGACGGCCCGCTCGCTGCCGCTGCCTTTATTCTGTACGTCATCCTGTCGTGCACCGATAAGGTTGATGGCTACCTGGCTCGTTCGCGCAACGAGATCACCGATTTCGGCAAGTTCTTGGATCCCATCGCCGATAAGTTGCTCGTGTTCTCGGCCCTGCTGCTGTTCTTGGACTTTGGTGCCGTAACCGTGTGGTCGGTGTTCATCATCCTGTTCCGCGAGCTGCTGGTGAGCGCCCTGCGCATGGTCGCGAGTGCGGCCGGTGTGGTCGTTGCGGCCGATAAGCTCGGAAAGTACAAGACGGCGACTACGATGGTTTCCATCTGCGGTTATCTGTGCGTCTTTGCGATGGCCGGCTTGCATCTTGGCCCGGTGGCGCTGACGCTCGGCATCTACTCGGTGTCGCGCTTCCTGTACGCCGTGGCCGTTGTCCTGACCGTTATCTCGGGCGCTCAGTACTTCTGGAACTGCCGCAAGATCGTCTTTTCGGTCTAGGTTCTGGTAGGCATGACGGAATCATTTGAGCAGATTGCCACGCACAATGAAGAGCTCGCACGCGATATTGTCGAGCGTGCAACCGTTCGTGGTGTGACGGTTTCGACGGCTGAATCTCTGACAGCGGGTATGATTGCCTCGACGATCGCCGATATCCCGGGTGCCTCAGCGGTGCTGCGCGGCGGTGCGGTGACGTACTGCGACGAGATTAAGCATCGCGTACTCGGCGTTGAGCAAGAGACGCTTGACCGCTATACCGCGGTGTCGTATCAGACGGCGCGCGAGATGGCTGCCGGTTCGCTGGAGCTGTATCAGAGCGATATTGCCGTGAGCGCGACGGGCTATGCCGGCCCCGGTGGAGGGACCGAGGACGATCCGGCTGGCACTTTTTATATTGGCTGGGCGTATCGTTCGGCCGACGGGGGAGTGCCGGTGGTGGACTCCATTCGTTGTCACTATGAGGGCGATCGTTCGTGTGTTCGTGCCCTTGCGGTCGCGGAGGCGCTGGGTCGCATTGTCTGCGTGATCCATTCTATGGAATAGACGTGTTTTAAGGGGCCTCCGGGCCCCTTAATTGTGGAGATAGGGACCTCTGGCGAATTTGCTCTTTGTGCAGGTAGTTGGCGTATTCTTTCTCGCCGCGCCTTGTTTGGTCCGCCTGTGGTCAAGTTTTTGGTCAGTGTTTGGTCGGCGTTTGGTTGGGTTTTGGAAAGGTCGGCTGCATATGATTTATCTGAACGGTTGACCACGAACAGCCGTTCGTTTATTATCGATGCAGGTTGTTAAGAGGAGGGCTTTTCATGGCCAAGAATTCAGGTCCCGTACGTACCGTTCATGCTCGCACGACGGGTAAAGAGCGCGATGAGATGATCGCCACCACCAAGGCCGAGATCGAGAAGAAATTCGGCCAGGGTTCCATCATGAGGTACGGCGACGGTGGTCCCGAGCTCGAGGTCGAGGCCATTCCCACGGGCGCCCTGGCCCTCGATGCCGCGCTGGGCATCGGCGGCGTGCCGCGTGGCCGTATCGTCGAGATTTACGGTCCCGAGTCCTCCGGTAAGACAACGCTTTCGCTCGAGATTTTGGCAGAGGCCCAGGCTATGGGCGGCGTCGTGGCATTTATCGATGCCGAGCACGCGCTCGATCCCACGTATGCCGCACGTATCGGCGTGGACATCGATGAGGTCCTCATTTCCCAGCCCGATACGGGCGAGCAGGCGCTCGAGATCGTTGACATGCTTGTGCGCTCTGGCGCCATCGACGCCATCGTCGTCGACTCTGTCGCCGCTTTGACCCCGCGTGCCGAGATCGAGGGCGAGATCGGCGATACTACGGTCGGCCTTCAAGCCCGTCTGATGAGCCAGGCGCTCCGTAAGCTCGCCGGCTCGCTCGCCAAATCTAAAACGACCTGCATCTTCATTAACCAGCTGCGCGAGAAGATCGGCGTCATGTTCGGCAACCCCGAGACCACGACGGGCGGCCGCGCCCTCAAGTTCTTCTCGTCGGTGCGCATCGATATTCGCCGCATCGACAGCATCAAGCTCAAGGACGAGGTCATCGGCAATCGTGTGCGTGCCAAGGTCGTTAAGAACAAGGTGGCGGCACCGTTCCGCTCTGCCGAGTTCGACATCATGTACGGCACGGGCATCTCTAAGGAGGGCTCGATTTTGGACATGGCCGTCGAGTGCGGTATCTGCAAAAAGATGGGCTCTTGGTTTGCATACGGTGAGGACAAGCTCGGTAATGGTCGCGAGGCCGCTAAGGCCTTCCTGCGCGAACACCCCGATTGTGCTGACGAGATCGAGCATAAGGTTCGCCTCGCCTGCGGCCTTGAATTCGATGACGACGCTCCGTCCGAGGTCGAGCTGACCGATCAGCCCGAAACTGAGGAGTTCGATGAGCTTTACGCCATCGATGGCTCCGCGATGCTCGATGATGATGACGAGTAGCGGATGCCCTCATGTCGTATACGGTGACCGAGGCAACGGTCGTCTTTCCCGATAAAAAGGCGGCCTCCTCGTTTTCGAGTCGGTATGCATCAAAAAAGCCTTGTGCACATATCGACTGTGAGCTCGAGGGCGGTTTTGAACGATCCATCTGGATTCCTGTTCGTGTCGCGCGCCTATTCCTTAAAAATCGCCCCGATCTTCCCTGCGATTGGGATGCGTTTCGCGAGGCGGTGCAGCTCATTGAGCGTAAATGCGCGCTTACCATGGTGACTGAGATGCTGTCGCGCCGCGACCATGCCACGGGTGAGGTCCGTGACAAGCTGGCTCGTTACGGATTTCGCCAGCCCGCAATTGATTTTGCCGTCCAGCGTGCCACTGAGTATCGCTTTTTAGATGAGAACCGCTTTTGTTCTTACTTTATCGAGGAACGCAAACGACGCGGCTGGGGACAGCGCAAGATTGAGACCGAGCTCAAGCGCCGCCATGTCGTACTCGATGATATCCCTGGCTATCCCGAGGATTATTTTGCCGTGGAGGACGACTTGGCTCGCGCATCGGCTTTACTCGCGAAGCGTCGCATTCCCGAGACGCGTGGATTCGAAAAGCTCGTCCGGTTTTTGATGGGCAAGGGCTTTTCGTACCACATCGCCGCCGATGCCGTTAAGGCGCGTCTCGATGCCGATCGTGAGGAATGTGCAGTTTAGACACATGCTAGAAGCATGCGTTTTGCGTACCTGCCGTTCACCGCGTTTTAGACGCCGTGCTGGGTGCATTTATTTGACAGTTGTTGCGGTTCAACGTACGATAATCACTGTCATTTGCTTTGTGATATGTGCTCATCTTTGATGAGTTTGTTTATATGTTTATCTGTATCCGACCCGCATAAGCTGCGCCCATATTACTCAAATGTCGCGAGCCGTTCGCAAGGACGGTTCGCTTTGTTGTGTAACGAATCCATAAAAAGGAGTGAGCATGCCTATCATCGCAGCGCTCGTTGGCATCGTTTTGGGTGTCATCGCCGCCATTGCCTACATGCGCACCGCCAAGCAGGGTAGTCTTCACGAGGCCGACGAAAAGATCCAGTCGGCTCACGCACAGGCTGAGTCCCTAATCGGCGATGCAAAGCGTCAGGCCGAGACCCTCAAAAAAGAGGCTCTGCTCGAGGCCAAGGAAGAGATCATCAAGAATAAGCAGGCTGCCGAGGCCGAGGACAAGCAGCGTAAGAACGAGATTCGTACGCTCGAGAACCGTGTGATGCAGCGCGAGGAGTCCCTCGATCGCCGCAACGATGCCCTCGACAAGCGTGAGCATCAGTTGTCCAGCCAGGCTGGCCAGGTCGAGAAGCGTTCCCGCGAGCTTGAGGAGCTCTGTGCCAAGCAGACCTCGGAGCTCGAGCGCATCGCCGACCTGACCCGCGAGGACGCTCACAAGGAGCTCCTCGACAAGGTTCGCGGCGAGGTTACCCACGAGGCCGCCACGATCATCCGAGAGTCCGAGCAGCAGGTTCGCGCCGAGTGCCACAAGACCGCTCAGGAGATCCTGTCCCTGGCGATTCAGCGCTGCGCCGCCGATCACACCGCCGAGGTCACCGTTACCTCCGTGCACATTCCTTCCGATGACCTCAAAGGTCGCATCATCGGCCGCGAGGGTCGCAACATCCGCACCTTCGAGCAGGTTTCTGGCGTCAACCTCGTGATTGATGACACCCCCGAGACCGTCGTGCTTTCGAGCTTCGATCCGGTCCGTCGCGAGACCGCACGCGTCGCTCTCGAGAACCTCATCGCCGACGGCCGCATTCATCCTGCTCGCATCGAGGAGATGTATCACAAGGCCGCCGACTTGGTTCAGCAGCGCGTGCGCGAGGCTGGCGAACAGGCTGCCTTCGATACCGGTATCCACGATCTGCACCCCGAGATCGTTAAGACCCTGGGTGCTCTGCGCTACCGCACCTCGTTTGGTCAGAACGTGCTCCAGCATTCCCTCGAGGTTTCCGACCTGTGCGGTGTGATGGCTTCCGAGCTTGGCCTGGATGTTGTGACCGCCAAGCGTGCCGGCCTGCTTCACGACCTTGGCAAGGCTATCGACCATGACGTCGAGGGCCCGCACGCCGTTATTGGCGCCGAGCTCGCCCGTCGCTATGGCGAGAAGCCCGTTATCGTTCA
The DNA here is from genome assembly GCA_900554595.1 of uncultured Collinsella sp. Taxonomy (GTDB): domain Bacteria; phylum Actinomycetota; class Coriobacteriia; order Coriobacteriales; family Coriobacteriaceae; genus Collinsella. The sequence goes on from USHZ01000128.1 coordinate 5,144, forward strand.
TGCTATCGAGGCTCACCACGCCGACGTCGACCCCAACACGGTGCTCGATGTTCTGGTCCAGGCTGCCGATGCTGTTTCTGCCTCTCGCCCCGGTGCCCGTCGCGAATCGGCTGAGAACTACATCAAGCGCCTTGAGAAGCTCGAGGAGATTGCCAACTCCCATGACGGCGTCGAGCGTACCTATGCCATGCAGGCTGGTCGCGAGGTCCACGTCATGGTTCAGCCTGACAAGATTTCCGATGCTCAGTCCACGGTCTTGGCTCATGATATCGCCCATCAGATCGAGGAAGAGATGGAATATCCCGGTCAGGTGCGCGTTGTCGTGATTCGCGAGAGCCGCGCTGTCGATATCGCTAAATAACATGAACGACGCGAACGAGCTCATCTCATTTATCGCGTCGATGTCGGGGGAGGGCAACCTTCGCGTCGAGGAGAACCTTGGCGAGGGGTATGTCCGCCTCCGCGTTTCGGAGGCCGAGCGGCGCCA
>USHZ01000129.1 GCA_900554595.1 uncultured Collinsella sp.
AAGGAGACTCCCAACAGCATCATCGCCGGCCAGTTTGTGAACCCCGCCAACCCCGCCATCCACAAGGCCACGACCGGCCCCGAGATCTGGGACGACACCGACGGCAAGGTCGACATCTTCGTCGCCGGCGTTGGCACCGGCGGCACCGTGACCGGCGTGGGCGAGTTCCTCAAGGAGCAGAACCCCGAGATTAAGGTCGTCGCCGTCGAGCCCGCCACCTCCCCGGTGCTCTCCAAGGGCCAGGCCGGCCCGCACAAGATCCAGGGCATCGGCGCCGGCTTTGTGCCCGACGTCCTCGACACCCGGGTCTACGACGAGATCATCCCCGTCGAGAACGACGACGCCTTTGCCACCGGCCGCGCCGTGGGCCACAAGGAGGGCGTGCTCGTGGGCATTTCGTCCGGTGCCGCCGTGTGGGCCGCATTGCAGCTGGGCAAGCGCCCCGAGAACGAGGGCAAGACCATCGTGGCCCTGCTTGCCGACACCGGCGAGCGCTACCTGTCCACGGCACTGTTCCAGGACTAAGGGCCCGTCACTTGTCGATAGGCCCAAGGCATGCCGGCCTACCCTCTCTTCTGGCTGCCTAAGCCCATCTCGTTAGGGTGTCCCACAGGACGCCCGAACTTGCTACAATGTCTGCGGCGCGGAACCAGCCTCCCGCGCCGCTTTTCTTTTTTGGCCACATGCCACCAAGGAGAACCTCCCCATGCACAATAAGCGCGTGCTCGTCGCCATGAGCGGCGGCGTCGATTCCAGCGTGACCGCGTACCTGCTCAAAAGCCAGGGTTACGAATGTGTCGGTGCCACCATGTGCCTCACCTGCCCCGCACCCGATCCCGTCACGGGCGTGAGTAAGGTCGACCGCGATATCGCCGATGCAAAGGCCGTCGCCGAGCGTCTGGGGATCCCCCATCACGTGCTCGACTTGCAGCAAACCTTCGACCACAGCGTTATCGAGCGCTTTGTGAACGCCTACCAGGAGGGGCTGACGCCCAATCCGTGCATTATCTGCAACCGCCACATTAAGTTTGGTGCGCTGCTCGATGCGGCACTGGACATGGGCTGCGACTACATCGCAACGGGACATTACGCCAAAACAAGCCAGACGGCAGACGGCGCCTGGCAGCTACATCGCGGCGAAGATCCCAAAAAGGACCAGAGTTACTTTTTGTATTCGCTTACGCAGGAACGCCTGGCGCACACGATCTTTCCGCTGGCAGACCTAGACAAAGAGCGCGACGTGCGCCGCATAGCCGCCGAGCAGGGATTTACCAACGCCAAGAAGGCCGAAAGCGAGGATATCTGCTTTATTCCAGACGGTGACTACGCGGGCTATATCGAGCGCCGCTGCGGACATCCCACTGCACCGGGCGACATTGTGTGGCGCGACGGCAGCGTGGTCGGGCGCCACAACGGCGCGCTGCGCTACACCATCGGCCAGCGCAAGGGCCTGGGCGTCGCAATGGCGCATCCCGTGTATGTGACGGGCGTCGACGCCGCCAACAACACCGTGCATCTGGGCGAGGCCGAGGACCTGGCGGCCACAGTGCTCACGGCCAACGACTGGATCTGGAGCGCGCCGGCAGAACGCATGGAGGCGGAGCTCGACGCCGGCGGCATTCGCGTAGGTGCCAAGTACCGCTACCGTCAAAAGGACCAGGCAGCAACCCTTACACGTAGCGCCGACGGGCAAATGCTGCTAACTTTTGACGAGCCGCAACGAGCCATCGCCCCCGGCCAGGCCGTTGTAGTCTATCGCGGCGACATCGTCCTGGGCGGCGGCACGGTGACCAGCGCACTTAAGTAGCCGCGGGTTTATCGCTGCACGCGTCGAAGTACCTCAACAGCGGCACCAACCTCGATTACGCGACGCTCGAGGCCGCGGCAAATGGCCTCGAGTCGACCCTCCGCCGTCGCCCATTCGCTCTGCGAAAGAATCTCGATCGCCTCATCAACAAATCCGTCCAGTCGCGATGCGTCGAACCAATCGAGTGAGTCCGCAAGCGCCAGCTGGACGGAAGGGTCGGGCCCAAACGGCTTAGCGGAAAACCCAAACTCCCCAGCTGCGAGCACGGCAGTTGGTACGTTGTACCACAGGCAGTTGCCGCTATCGAACAGCGGCGCAGGTTTTATCTCCAGGGTGTCGACATTGCGGATGATGCCGAAGTTTCGCCAATGGCGGTCGCTGTTGGCCAAAAGGGCATCGCAGACAATCATCTGCGACATAGACCTTCTCACAGCGGCCTCATCGACACCATGCTTGCCGAGGTAGCAACAGTATCGATCGTATGTCGAGTTTCCCCGCTGGCTACCAAGCGCGCCTTTAACGTAAACAGCCGGAACGTATTCCTCGCGGCCGTCAAGAAAGTCGTCGCACAGACACACAGGGCCATCGAACATCCGCTCAACCGTATAAGGAACAAACTCGCCCTCCGACAGCAAGCGACGATGTAGAGCCGTTGCAACTGCCTCGTTAAAGGGACGCTGATCGTCCATCCCGCACCCTTTAGCCAAAACGCGAATGCCGTTTCTGATCATCCACGATTTAGGGAGCTCGCCCTCGGACGTGTTGTCCGGATTTTTAAGACCGATGCCTTCCAGCCAACCCGAACGCTCTTCGGGCGCTGATCGCTCAAAATCATTCTCGAAGTAATTGAGGTTTCGCCATTCGAGCCCGTCGCATTCTGCCGGGCGCAGCCAATAGCAATCCGAAAGCGAGAGGCCCAGGCACTGAACCGGCACCTCAACGCCGTTGACAATCCCCAGCTCGCGGTAGCGCGAGATAAGCCCAGGGCGAACATCGGGCACCGACCGATGGCTCCACCACACGTTGAGCTCCCGTTTATTCACCGCAGGAGAAGAGCTCGAGCACGTGCCAAACGGCATCCTCAGCGCATCGAGTACCTCGGCGATTTCGAAGGAAAACTCGCGCGTCGGATCAAACGAAACACGCGCAACCTCGTAATCGGCGGACATCAGCGTAAACTTGCGCCCCACATCGGCCGCAGGACGGCGTCCACGTTTGCGGACCTTTTGATAAGCGACCGCAGAATCATACTCAACCATCTTCCGTCCGTCCACAATATCGCACGCGAGCGTTCCCGATGCGGCAAGTTGAGATATGCGGGCTTTCGTAACGCCCAACAGGCGGGCGGCATCACCCATAGACAAGTACTCAGACGTATTCATATGCCGCATAACCTCGTTAAGTAATTTACGCGTTTAGTTAATAGATTACATACATCATAATACTAAACAACCAAAAGCGAAAAAAGGCCCGAGAAATCGGGCCTTAGCGATTGGTCAGCCGAATCGCAAGCTGCTCCCCTAGCGCTGAACGTAGGCGCGAACCAGCTCGTAGGTATTGCGCACGCCGTCGATGTGGCTACGCTCGTAGTTGTGGCTCGCGTACACGCCGGGGCCGATCAGACCATGGCGAATGTCGTAGCCGGCCGAGAGCGTGGCCTCGACGTCGGAGCCGTAGTGCGGGTACACATCGATGGCGTAATCGAGCTCCAGCTCGCGCGCGATGTTGGACAGCGTGGTTACCAGATCGTAGTTGTACGGACCGCCCGAATCCTTGGCGCAAATCGAAACCATGCGCTCGGTGCAGCCCAGGTCGTCGCCCACGCAGCCCATGTCCACGCTGATCATCTCGCGCGTGTCGGCCGGTACAAAGGCACCGCCGTGGCCGACCTCCTCGTACACCGTAAAGAGCAGCGATACCTTGCGCGAAAGCGTCACCTCGCCGTCGGCGACGGCGCGGGCCAAACCCAGCAGAATCGACGCGGACAGCTTGTCGTCAAGGAAACGGCTCTTGATGTAGCCGCTCTCCGTCACCGTGGTGCGCGGGTCCATAGCGATGATATCGCCGGTCTGAATACCCAGCTCAAGCACATCGTCCTTGCTGTCAACGTTCTCGTCGAGCAGGATTTCCATGTTCTTCTCGATGGTCTTGACCGGCTCATCGGCCACATGCGCCGAAGGCTCGGTGTTGAGGACCACGCCCGTGTAGACATTGCCGTCGCGCGTATAAACGGTGCAGTTCTCGCCATCGGCCGTGGACCACTGGTGCCCGCCGAGGGTCGTGGGGCGCAGGCGACCATTGTCCTTAATGGAGCGCACCATGGCGCCCAGGGTATCAACATGGCTCGCCAACACGAGCGGCTCGCCCTCGCCGCCAAGCTCAACCAACACGTTGCCCTTATTGGAGCGCTCGGGCCCAAAGCCCATATCACGCAACGTTTCCATCAGATAGTCTGTCGCCGCACGGGTATAGCCCGTAGGCGAAGCAATCGAGGTAAGCGCCTTAAGCTGTCCAGCGATATAGGAGAGCGTCTCCTCTAGAGAAGCATCAACATTAGAAGCCATATGCATCCTTCCAAGTAAAACTAAGACCGAGTCCCGATTTTAACCGTTCTGCACGTGCAATGCCCCAGGAGCCGAACCGCCTCCAGACGTCCCCGCACCGGTTTTGTGCACACACACGGTTTACAATCCCAATCTTGAATAAATCCTATCGGTATCTGCATAAAAATGAGGCATCTATTTGCTTCGTCTCAGGGTACCCCACCTTAGACCGTGCAAAAAACGGAGTATTCAGCACCGTGGGCCCCAACGGCCCCATCACAAACGACATAACGACGCGGTTGCAGCAGTGTTGTAGGCCGGCGCAAACCAAAAACGCAGTGGCAGCCCCCTCCGCTCATCGATAGCCCACCCACAATGGCTTTCGATGAGCGTCTGCGGGCTGCTGCGGCCCACTCACAACGTTATGCATTTTTCAGAGCCTGCTGAATACTCCCAAAAATGCACGCTGAGAAGTGCACCACCTATCCGCAGCGGGCAGCATGCCTTGGTTTTGCCCATATCGGGGCATCGGCGCGACACAAAAAGCCCCCTCCGCACGTAGTGCGCAGCGGGGGCTTCCGACATGTCCGAGGACGATTGTGGGGCTAACGGGCAGGGGCCCGCCGAACCAAGTTAGGCAGCCGGGCAGATCTTCTTGAAGAGCTCGATGACGTCGTCGAGCGTCGCCTCGCGCGGGTTGCCCGGGAAGCAGGCGTCGGCCATGGCGTCCTTGGCCAAGACCTCGATCTCGTCGGCCTTCATGGCCTCGCAGACGTGCGGGATGTTCACGTCGGCAGAGAGCTGCTTGACGGCGGCGATGGCGGCGTCGGCAGCCTCGTCGGTGCTCATGCCCGTGGTGTCAACACCCATGGCAACGGCAACCTTGGCCAGGCGCTCGGCGCAAACCGGCTTGTTGAACTCCATGGCGATCGGCAGCAGCATGGCGCAAGCGACGCCGTGCGGGGTGTCGTAGTGAGCGGACAAGGTGTGAGCCATGGCGTGGTCGATGCCCAGGCCAACATTGGAGAAGCCCATGCCGGCGACATACTGGCCAAGAGCCATGCCCTCGCGGCCGGAGCCGGGCTGACCGGACTTGGCCTCGGCGACAGAGTCGCGCAGGTTCTCGCTGATCAGCTTAATGGCCTCAAAGTGGAACATGTCGGAGAGCTCCCAGGCGCCCTTGGTGGTGTAGCCCTCGATGGCGTGGGTCAGAGCGTCCATGCCGGTGGCGGCGGTGAGGCCGGCGGGCATGGAGGCCATCATGTCGG
>USHZ01000130.1 GCA_900554595.1 uncultured Collinsella sp.
TGGGCGTGGGCCAGGCGACCCGTCTGCTGGGCATGCTAACCCTCGATACCAAAAGTTATGTGGCCGACATTTCGTTTGGCGTCGAGACCAATACCGATGACGCGGAGGGCGAAGCCGTCCGCACGGTGGCCGTTGCCCCCGTGCTGCGCGATCCCGCTTACGTCCGTGAGCAGCTGGCCGCTATGCTGGGTCCGCAGATGCAGGTGCCGCCGGCGTTTTCGGCCATCTCGGTCAATGGCGTTCGGGCCTACAAGTCTGCTCGCGAGGGCAATGCGGTGGACCTACCTCCGCGGCCCGTCGAGGTCTATGCCGCCGACCTGATCGCCGTGGGCGGCGAAGGTGATACGTGCGTCTGGACCGTGGCGTTTTCGGTAAGCAAGGGCACCTACATTCGCGCGCTTGCTCGTGATCTGGGTCGCGCCTGCGATAGTGCTGCACATATTTCCGCGCTGCGCCGCACGGCCTCCGGCGTGGTTTCCATTGGCGCCTGTCATGCGGTCGAGGAGCTTTCTCCCGAGTCCGCGTCCGGCTTCGCTCTGGATCCCATCGCCGCCCTTGGTGCCACGCGTGTCGATTTACCGGGTAATCTTGCAGACGATCTGCTTTGTGGTCGCCGCATTCCCGTTGAACGCGCGCTTGCGGACTTCGATACGGCGAAGGCACCGTTCGCGCTTGTGCTCGATGGGGGACTCAAGGCGCTTGCTCGTATCGAGGGCGGCCGCTTTGTGATGGAGCATGTCTTTCCGCAGGCGATTGGCGGTGTTCGATGATGCTGGCGCCCCATGAGCTCGCACGTATCTTTTTCGCGGGCGAGTTGGATGAGGCCCGTATCGTTTCTGCTGATGCATTTGATGGGTGCGAGTTCTTGGGTGCCGCGTCGATCGCCATTGGCGTGTTTGATGGCGTGCATCGTGGGCACCAAGAGCTGATCGACGCGGTTATTCGCGATGCGCGTACCTGCGGCAGCAAAGCAGTCGTGGTCACCTTCGACCCTGATCCGGACGTCGTGGTGAGTCCTTCGCCCGCTCAAAAATTGATGACGACGGCCGACCGCCTGCATGCCCTTGCTCAAACCGGGGTCGATGCGGTGGTGGCCGTTCCCTTTACGCCCGCCGTGGCGGCACTCGACCATGTCGGGTTTCTGGCACTGTTATCGCGCGTTGTCGACATTCGCTCCATTCGTGTAGGCAGCGACTTTAGGCTCGGCCGTGGCGGCGCTTCGGGCGTTGCCGAGATGCGCGCCTGGGGCACTGAGCGTGGGGTTGACGTTTACGGTCACGACCTGCTCTGCTTTAACGGGCAGACCATCTGTGCCACGCGCATCCGCCATGAGCTTGGTCAGGGTCATGTGGAGCTGGCTGCCGAGCTTCTCGGCCGTCCCTATATGCTGCGCGGCGTTGTGACGGCTGGCCGTCACGAGGGTTCCGACATGGGATTTCCCACGGCAAACATCCAGGTACCCGACGGCATCCAAGTGCCTGTCGATGGCGTCTATGAGGGTCTGGTGCTGGTTGACGATACCGTATGGCCTGCTGCCGTTAACGTCGGCCTGCCGCCGACCTATGCCGATGATGCTGCCTCGGCGCATCTCGAGGCCAACTTGATCGGCTATACGGGCGACCTGTATGGCGCTTCCGTGTCGCTGGCGTTTACGCGCTGGCTGCGTCCGTCTCGCGTATTCGATTCACTGGATGAGTTGATCGCGACCGTCGAGGGTAACATCGACGATATCCGTCATAACTTGGGTGAGCAGGGGGTGAGCATCCGTGATTAGCGATGAGGAAAAAGATCAGGTACGCGCGGCGTCGGATCTGGTTGCCATCGTGCAGGAAACGGTTGAGCTCAAGCCCCGTGGCCATGAGTTTTGGGGCTGCTGCCCGTTTCATGGCGAAAAGACCCCATCGTTTCACATTATCCCTGCTACGCAGGTGTGGCACTGCTTTGGCTGCGGCGAGGGCGGCGACGTCTTTACCTATATCATGAAGCGCGAGAACCTGAGTTTTCCCGAGTCGATCCGCTATTTGGCTGATCGTGCGGGTATTGAACTGCACGACACCGGTGCGCAGCGCGATCGCGGCACCAAGCGTGCCCGCATCTATGACCTGTGCGCCGAGACAGCTCAGTTCTACCACACCATGCTTATGCGCGGTAAGGACAGCCGTCCGCGCGAGTATTTTGCCAGCCGCGGTATGGGCGGCGATGTCTGTCGCCGCTACTGCCTGGGTTTTGCGCCGGGTCGCAACATGCTGGTGGCTCATCTGTCGCAGGCGGGCTTTACCCCGCAGGAGATGATTGACGCCAACGTGGCCGTGAGCCGTGGGCGCGGACAGCTCGCGGACCGTTTTTACGACCGCGTGATGTTTCCCATCTTTGATGAGCAGGGTCACAATATCGCCTTTGGCGGGCGCATCATGGGTGACGGCCAACCCAAGTACCTCAACACCGCCGAGACGAGCGTGTTCCATAAAAAGCGAAACCTCTATGGCTTTAACTGGGCCAAGGAGTTTATCGTCGCGCAGGATACCGCCATCGTGGTGGAGGGCTATACCGACTGCATCGCCTGCTGGGAGGCGGGGATCAAAAACGTCGTCGCCACGCTGGGCACAGCACTCACGGAACATCACGTTAAGACACTCACCCGTTTTGCCAAGCGCATAGTATATATGTTCGATGGCGACGCCGCCGGTCAAAAGGCCGCCCGTCGCGCGATTCAGTTCATCGAGCAGGATTCGATGGACCTGCGCTGCGTGGTGCTTCCCGACGGCAACGATCCCATGGAGTTCATCACCGCGCATGGTGGCGAGGCGCTGCAGGCGCGCATCGATGCCGCCGAGCCCCTCATGGACTTTGTGTACCGTTCGCTGCAGGAGTCGAGCGACATTACCACACCGGGCGGTCGTGCCAAAGCGCTCGAGGACGCGCTGACGCTCATCTATCCGCTGCGCGACAGCTATATGATCGACACGTACTTTATCCAGATTGCCGACCTGTTGGGTTTGGACCTGGAGACCGTGCGCGCGAGTTCGGGCCGTGTGTTTCGCGATGTCGCCAAGCGCGAGGATGCCGAGCGCCGGCGTGAGCAGAGCTATGAGCGTCAACGCGCGCAAGCTGAGCGCGCGGGCGGTTCGCAGGGACGAAGCTCGGGCGGCGGTGCGGCTGGTGCGCGCAGTGCCGGTCGCGGTGCCTGGGCCGCGGGTGCGACGCCGCCGGTGTCCGCACCGGTCGAGGAGGACCCGTACGACTACGTTCCGCTTGATGCTTATGGGGCCGCGCCGGTGGAGGTCGACGAGGACCTGCCGCCGATCGATGTGCCAGCGGCGATGGAAAGCGCTGCGCCCGTTGCCGATGGTTCAAGCGCGGCGGCAGCTCCGTCGATGCCGATTGTTTTGACCGATCTGGAGCGGAAATCCCTGGCGGGGGAGCGCGAGCTGCTGACGATGCTCACGAGCTACCCCGATCTGTTCCGCACGTATGCCGATCGCATTTGTTCTATCGAGTGGGTCGACCCGCGTCACGAGTCCATTGCGTGGGCCGTGCTGGCGACGCCGCCGGGCACCGATCCTGCGGCCTGCATGGATGCGGCGCGCGCGGTGTGTCCCGAGGCGGCGTCGCTTGTCAGCGCCGGGCGCATCTCGGCAACGAGTAAGCACCCGACCGAGACGAACATCGTCTTTATGCTCGATACGCTCGAGCTCTACACCATCAAACGTCGCATGCGGGCCGCGCAGGCCAAGTTGCGTCAGGACCGTTCACTCGACGATGAGGCCCGTCGCGTGCTGACGATGCAGGCGGTGCAAGATTCACAGCGCCAGCGCGAGCTCCAAAAGTCGATCGGCGGCGTTGCCGACCCGTTCCGTTTGATCGGTTTGGAGACCGCAGGTGCCGATCAGGCCTAGATGTTGTGGTCAACCAGCGTATTCTCGCCTATATCCTGTCTTTATTTTGGGTATAGAGGTCTACGTGTGTGCTAAAGTATTGAGTCCTGTGGACTACGAAGGGAGAATCTGTGCCAAAAAAGACTGAGAGCACGGGTACTGGGCTGGAATCCTACGTTGCAAAGCTCATGGGCAACGGCTCAAACAGGACTTCGGTAACCGAGGACGAAATTCAGGTCGCCCTGAAGGATATCGATGTCTCTGATGAGCAGCTCAACGCGGTGTATTCCGCGCTACGCAACAGCGGCATCCAGATTATCTCCGCGAGCGGAAACGACGACGCCCCGATGGGCGTCGACGATGACGATAACGATACCGACGATTTCGATGACGACGACGAGCACGATTCCGGCTCGCTTGACGATCACGAGCTTAAGATGGCCCGCCAGGCCGATGCCGAGATGGGCTCTTCCAAGAGCAAGAAGAAGCGCACCGTGCGCACGTCCCGTTCGCGTTCGCGCGTGCGCGGCATCGATGCCTCCACGGTGATGCTGACCGGCGACCCGGTTCGTATGTATCTCAAGGAGATCGGTAAGGTCGACCTGCTGACCGCATCTGAAGAGGTCGATCTGGCCATGAAGATCGAGGCCGGTCTCGAGGCTACCGAGAAGCTTGAGGCTGCCGAGGCAGGCGAGATCGAGCTCACCCGCGCCGAGATGCGTCGTCTTACGCGTATTGAGAACGTTGGCCTTGAGGCCAAGCAGGCGCTCATCAGCGCAAACCTGCGTCTGGTCGTCTCCATCGCCAAGCGCTATGTCGGCCGTGGCATGCTGTTCCTGGATCTGATCCAGGAGGGCAACCTCGGTCTGATTCGCGCCGTCGAGAAGTTCGACTACCAGAAGGGCTTCAAGTTCTCCACGTACGCCACGTGGTGGATTCGTCAGGCCATTACGCGCGCTATTGCCGACCAGGCCCGTACCATCCGTATCCCCGTGCACATGGTCGAGACCATTAACAAGCTCGTCCGCGTGCAGCGCCAGCTCCTCCAGGACCTGGGTCGCGACCCGACCCCCGAGGAGATCGGTGCCGAGATGGACATGAGCGCCGACCGCGTCCGCGAGATCCAGAAGATCTCGCAGGAGCCCGTGTCGCTTGAGACCCCCATCGGCGAGGAAGAGGATTCCCAGCTGGGCGACTTTATCGAGGACTCCCAGGCTATCGTCCCGCCCGATGCCGCCAGCTTCTCTATGCTGCAGGAGCAGCTCACCCAGGTGCTCGATTCGCTTGCCGATCGCGAGCGCAAGGTTATCGAGCTGCGCTTTGGTCTCGTTGACGGACATCCCCGCACGCTCGAGGAAGTCGGTCGCGAGTTTGGCGTCACGCGCGAGCGTATCCGCCAGATCGAGTCCAAGACCCTGGCCAAGCTCCGCCATCCGAGCCGCTCTAGCAAGTTGAAGGACTACATCGAGTCTTAGTAGTTACGGCGTTTTACCAAACGCCGTAACTGGCCGACGCTGCGCGGACACTAGAGCGACAACTTGTCATTCAAAGAGGACGGCATGACCAGAAGGTCTATGCCGCCCTCTTTTCATGCCAATTTGTTCGCTCTGGTGCCCGCTCGCTGGCATTGTCA
>USHZ01000131.1 GCA_900554595.1 uncultured Collinsella sp.
TGTCCGCGGCATCCTGGCTAAAGCCAAAGCGCTCCTCGCGCTTGGCAATGACTGTCAGGCCGGCTCGCTTGCCGGCAGTGATGCCAGGCACCGAATCCTCAACGCAGCAGCAGCGATTCGCGGGCAGCCCCAGGAGGTCCAGCGCATGCAGGTAGATGTCGGGCTCGGGTTTGCTCTCCTTAAACTGCTCGCCGCTCACTACATACTCAAAGGCATCCGACAACCCGCACGCATCGAGCACTTCCTCGATGCTATCCATGGGAGACGAGCTGGCAAGCGCCACGCGAACGCCGCGGCGCGGCAGCTCTCGAATCGTATCCACGGCGCCTGGGTTAATCAAAGCCTGATAGTCGCGCGGGCGCTTATGCGCCCACTCGTCCCAACGGGCCAACGCTTCCTCGCCAGTAAAATGCCCCCTACCGGCGCGCTCAAACCAATCGACCAGCATATGCAGGAAGAACTGATGCGAGGTACCGACCTGCCCATTCAACTCCTCTTGAGTCAGATTAAGCCCAAGCTCCTTGGCAAACGCGGCGGTCTCGCCCAGGTAGTAATACTCGGTATCGACAATGACGCCGTCCATGTCAAAGATAACGGCGTCGAACGGAAATGCGGACACGGCACCCTCCCTAACAAAAAGGCGCCCGCAAGCGGACGCCCGAACCATGCACTATCGGCGATTCTAACCCAGCAGCTGGTCAAGTGCCACTGCAATGCCGTCTTCGTTGTTGTTGGCGGTCACCATCTGGGCCACAGCCTTAACCTCATCGACGGCGTTGCCCATGGCAACACCGGTACCTGCCCACTCAATCATGGACTTGTCATTCTGGCCGTCGCCAAACGATACGACCTCACTGGCATCGATGCCGAGCTTGGGCAGGGCGCCCTCGAGCGCACGGGCCTTGTCGATACCGGGCGCCGTGTACTCAAAGTACCAGTCGGCCGTAAACATGCCCGAAAGCGTCTGCTTAAAGGGCGCATACATCTCCTCGTAATGCGCCTGCAGGTAGGCTGGATCGCCCGCCGTCAGCAGCTTGTCCACGGGATAAGTGTCCACGACCTCATGCAAGCTCTCAACCTCACGGATCTTAAGGTCGCAGGCATCGCGCTCATACTTGACGATATTCTTCTGCGAACCGTCCGGCAGTGTGATCATGCAGCGATACGAGTCCACGACGTGCAGGTCCCGACCGAGGGAGATCATGGGAATCACGTCGAAATTGCGCAGATGATCAATCAGACGGTGCAGTTCGTCAGCCGGCATGGCCTGGTCAAAAAGGACCTCATCGGTCTGAGCGTCGACCACGTGCGCGCCATTAAAGGCAACTAGCAGACCATCATGGTTCTGAAGGTCGAGCTCCTGCGCCAAGGCATGCAGCCCCCATGCGGGACGACCCGAAGCCAAGATGAGCTTAATGCCCGACTCCTGCGCCGCGAGCAGCTTCTCACGCGTGCGCGGGCTGATGACCTTCTGGTCGTTGGTGAGCGTACCGTCGATATCCATTGCGATGGCTTTGATTGCCATATATGCCTCCCTGTCATTGAACAACCTTGTCTGAGTCATCATACAGAACGCCTACTGCAGCTCTGTCTGCAACGGATAAAAAGCTATATTGTCCCAAACATGAACAGTGTGTAGCCGTGGGGCGCAGTCGCTCCGTCCCGTACGCCGAGCCACCACATACCAAGCTGACGACGCCAAACGCGGCCACCTCACCGACCTCATTTCATCCCGTAGAAAAAAATTTCAAAATTAGTTCTTGTCAAATCGGCAAAACGAACGTACTTTAAAGATGACCGCTCCGGTGGTCATCGTTTGATCGAGCATATTCAGTTTCAGTTTTCAGCGTGTAAGAGAAAGAAGATCGGCAAAGTACAACCCCAAACGCAATGACAACTTAATGAGGTAACTGCCACATGTGAGGCACCCAGGGCATTGCTGTCTCGATTTTGAGCACGATGCCTTCCGCCTTGCATGGGCCGTTCCATCCCACCCCTGCAGCAACTGCCTCACGGGCTCATTGAAAACCGCATAGCACCCCAACGTCAGCACATCACCCACGGCAAGCACATCACTCACGACAACCAACACATCAACAAACAGCACGAACATCAACCGATTGGAGAAGCTATGACAAACCACCCCGCTGAAGACGGCGATAAGAAAAGCATTCTGGATGCCCGCATTGAGCGAGCATATGCAAACGAATATGACGCCGCCTTTGCCGCCGCGACCATCAAGAACTACGCGTCGCTACCGCTCGCGACGATCTTGGCCGACCACCCTCAACTGCTGAAGCGCTGCACAAAGATCATGGGCGACCCCGACATTCGCAAGCTGACAGACCCCTATGCCCCAAAACGCGACAACGATTCGTACGTTCTTACCGTAGGCTGCCTAGCCCATATGCTTACGGCGCTCGACACGAAACTCAAGCTCGAATGGGAACCCGACGAGCGTCATGAACTCGAAAGCAAGCGGAACACCCTGCGCACCGCACTGTTCCTTCCGTTGGACGGCCTCAAGCGCTGCAACGTCGAGCTCAATACACAGGCGCGGCAAAAGCCCGGGACCACAGGGCAGAAAACTCCAAGTCCCCATGCGGCCATCGTCGACCGCAACCGATATAACCGCATGACCGCGCACTTTTCCGCCGAGGGAGCAGCCATAAGGACGCTGATCGACCAGCTGTGCCTCCTGAGCATCAACGAGCTATTTGAGGGCTATCTCGCCCTTGTTCCCGCGACGGCACCCAAGTCGGTAGCAAAGATCATCGAGACCTGCAGACGCCAGTTTGAGCGCCATCGCAATGGCAGCGAGATGAACGCCAGCATCGCGCAGTACTACGCGGCTCATTACAAAAATGACGGATGTGCCCCTGTCGAGCATCAGCTGCGGCTCGCCTACACCACGCCCGCCGCAACGCTCTATCGCTTTGGAGCCCTCGGCGCTTGCGAGCCGCACGAACAGGCAGCCTGCCCCACAACCGAGCTCGATCTCAGGCTCGGACGAACCCTGTAGCCCGCCAGTCCCTCCGCGGGCAACAATCCTATTCCTCCACAACACAACCAACAGAAAGGAGTCCTCATGGACGCCAATCATTCCCCCATCATCAGCCCCCTCACCATGCGTGAATCCGCCCGAGGCATCACGCTCACCAGCATTTACGATGAGATGCTCGCCCGTCGCGAGCTCTCCGTCATGGGAAACATCGAAACCCCGATGGCCCACGACCTATGCCAGCAGATCCGCCTGCTCGATGCCACCGACCCCAGCCGCCCCATCACCATATTTGTCGCCAGCGCCGGCGGAAGCGTGCGATCGGGTCTTGCGATCTATGACGCCATGCGCCTCGCATCGTGCCCCATCCGCACCGTCTGCCTGGAATTCGCCGCGTCCATGGGCGCCGTGATCTTTATGGGCGGCGACGATCGCCGTATGGCGCCCCATGCAGAGCTCATGATTCACGACCCGCTGATCCCCCAGGGGGCAGGCGGCTCGGCACTTGCGCTGCAGGAAACCAGCCGGCGTCTCATGCAGACCCGCAAGACCCTCACGCAAATCCTCTCGGGCCGCAGCGGCCTCACGCCCAAGCGCATCCAGTCCCTCACTGCAAAAGACACCTACCTTTCGGCCGAGCGCGCCGTTGAGCTCGGCTTTGCCCACGAAATCCTCTCGACCACCAAGGAGGTCGCCCATGTCTAACCTCGCCAGCCGCCTCGCCGCATCTGAGTCCGCATCGTCCACCATCCTCGCCAAGGATCGAACGCTTTCCTGCGACACCCGCCAAACGGGACTCAACAACAACGCACTTGTGATCGGCCCCTCGGGAGCCGGCAAGACCCGAAACGTCCTCAAGCCCAACCTGCTGCAAATGAACGCAAGCTACATCGTGCTCGACACCAAAGGCACGCTCTGTCGCGAAGTGGGACCCGTGCTGGCGGCCCACGGTTACCGCGTGCAATGTCTCAACTTCGCTGACCTCAACACCGTCCCGGCCCTTGCGCCCGGCATCGAGCACTGCGGCTACAACCCCCTGAGGCACATTCGCCGCAAGGCGGAGGGCAGGCCCAACCAGCAGGACATCCTCTCGGTGGCAAAGGCCATCTGCCCCATCGAGGACAACAACCAGCCTTTTTGGGATCATGCGGCGGCAAACCTGCTGTCGTGTCTTATCGCCTACGTCACCGAACAGCTGCCCGCCGACGAGCAGACGATCAGCTCGGTCATCAAGCTGATCGAGCACCTGCAGGACGGTGCCACGGGTCGATTGTTTGACGACCTGATCACGACCGACCCCCAAAGCTATGCCCTCTCGCTATGGCGGCGCTACGCCATTACGCAAAATGCCGAGCGCATGCACGCGAGCATCGTCGGCATCCTTGCCGAAAAGGTCATGTGTCTGGGATTCGACGGTGCGGCACAGCTCTATCGTGAGTGCCATCAGGTGGACTTCGCTTCCATGGGACACACCCCCTGCGCCCTGTTTGTAACCGTGAGCGATATTGACCGCAATCTCGATCCGCTGACCGGCCTCTTTATTTCGCAGGCGTTTATGGGCCTCATTCGTGAGGCCGATAGGCAGCCCGACGGCAGCCTGCCCGTGCCCGTGCGCTTTATGCTCGATGACTTCGCAAATCTGCAGATCCCCCAGATCGACAACGTGCTCTCGATTATCCGAAGCCGCAACATCTGGGCAACGCTGCTGCTGCAGTCGACCAACCAGCTCGATGCGCTCTATGGCGAAGCGCGCGCTCGCTCCATCATGGGCAACTGCGACACGCATCTGGTGCTGGCGTTCCAGGATCCCGAGAGTGCCCGGGTGTTTTCCGACCGCGCCGACGCGCTGCCCAGCACGCTCATGGCGACGCCGATCGATCGCACGTGGCTCTTTGTGCGCGGCCACACTCCCGAACAGGTCGAGCGCTTTAGGCTCGAAGACCATCCGCTCTACGGGGAGCTGCCCGAGGCGCAGCGAGGCCATGCGGAGGCCGAGCTCTAGACGCAGGGCCCTCGCAGCGCGCGGCGCCCCGGCGATGTTCCACAAAGGCCGTGCGCCCCGGGACCACGGCAAAGCAAAGGGGCCCGCATCCGATAGGATACGGGCCCCTGACTATAAGGCGCGATGCGTTAACAGCAGCGACTACTTGCGATGCGCGCGGTAGAACTCGATGAGCGCCTGGGTCGAAGCGTCCTGCTCGGCCTTTGCGGCGTCGTCGTGGAAGGCCGGGGTGATCTGCTTGGCAAGCTGCTTGCCCAGCTCGACGCCCCACTGGTCGTAGGAGTCGATGCCCCAGACCGTGCCCTCGACAAATACGATGTGCTCGTACAGGGCGATGAGCTCGCCGAGTGCGAACGGGGTCAGCGTGTCGCCGAAGATCGAGGTCGTCGGGCGGTTGCCCTCAAAGCAGCGAGCCGGGACGATCTGCTCGGGCGTGCCCTCGGCACGAACCTCGTCGGCCGTCTTGCCAAAGGCGAGTGCCTTGGTCTGGGCCAGGAAGTTGCC
>USHZ01000132.1 GCA_900554595.1 uncultured Collinsella sp.
GGCTTCTCCAACATGATGGGCGACCTCACCGCCAAGCCCGGCGGCCGTCGCGCCTATGCCGACAACTACCTTAAGAACAAGGGTGTCGAGCTCTGGTCCGATGAGTCCGGCGTCGCCAAGCCGACTGACCAGTAAACCAACCTGACAGGGAGGTCCCGCGGACACGCCCGCTCCTCCCCCGTATCGATTAGAAAGAGTCCAATGGCTTCCACCAACTCCAACAAGGGTCGCGCCGTCGTGCTTTCCGCCGCGTGCGTCACCATGTTCTTTATCAGCTCCATCGCGCTGTATTCCGTCGTGAGCAAGAACCTGCTCGCCGTCTACCCCGAGTGGTCGAGCGCCCTTACCTGGGCTTTCCCCGTCTTCCAGACCATCATGGCCGTGACGGGCATCTTCGCCGGCCGCATCTCCGATAAGATCGGCCCGCGCAACGTCGTAATCGCCGCCGCCGTGTGCTACGGCGTGGGCTGGTTCATGTCCGGCACCGTCACCGAGCCGTGGCAGTTCTACCTGTGGTTCTCGCTCGTCGCCGCCGTCGGCAACGGTCTGGGCTACAACCCGGCGCTCACCACCGGCCAAAAGTGGTTCATCGACAAGAAGGGCCTCGCCTCCGGCATCACCCTGGCCGCCTCGACCGCCGGCCCCGCTGTGCTGTCCCCAGTGCTCGCCTCGCTGCTCATCCCGAGCCTTGGCATCTTTGGCGCCCTCAGGGCACTCGGCGTCATCTTCTTTGTGACGATTGCCGCCTCCGCCCTGTTCCTGAAGGCCCCCGAGGCCGGCTGGCTGCCCGAGGGCTTCGAGGCCCCCAAGGGCGGCGCACACGCCGGCACCTTCGGTGACCTCACCCCGGGCGAGATGGTCAAGACCCCGCGCTTCTGGGTCCTCATCGTCACCTTCGCCTTTGCCGCCACCGCGGGCACCCTGCTCGTGGGCAAGGTTGCCTCCATCGCCGCCGTCCAGCTCTTCGCCGACCCCACGAGCGCCGCGGCCGTCGCCCTCGGCGGCGTGGTCGTCTCCGCCAACACCTGCGCCAACCTGGTCGGCCGCCTGTCCTTTGGCCAAATCATCGACAAGCTCGGCGCCTACAAGTCGCTGCTCATCAGCCTTGTCGTCACCATCGTCGCGCTCGTCATCATGTCGATGAGCTTTACGCAGAGCATGTTCTTTGTGGCGCTCGCCCTGCTCGGCTTTAGCTTTGGCGCCCTGCTCGTCATCTACCCGCCGCTCACCGGTGGCGCCTTTGGCACCAGCAACATCGGCGTCAACTACGGCATCATGTTTTTGGGTTACGCCGCCTCCACCTGGATCAGCCAGCCCATCACCGCCGTGCTGTATCACGCCGAGGCCGGCAGCGCCGCCTACCAGCAGTCCTTCTACGGCGCCATTGTGATCGCCGCCATCGCCGTCGTGCTCACCGTCTACATGATGGTCTCCGACAGCAAGAAGAAATCCGCCTAGTTTTACCGATGTGACATGAGGGGCTGTCCCTCATGTCACATTCCGTCAGCCACCAGTATTAAGGAGTCGAAATGTCTGAGCTCAACCCCGTCCGCATTGCCGTTATCGGCGCCGGCGCCATGGGCCGCAACCACATCCGCTTTGTCACCGAGGAGCCCGAGGCCGAGCTCGTCGCCATCGCCGACGCCTTTGAGGGCGCCCGCGCCACGGCCGAGGCCGCCGGCGTGCCGTTTTACACCGATCCCGCCCAGATGATGGACGAGGTCAAGCCCGAGGCCGTCATCATCGCCACCCCCAACGACCTGCACCTGGGCGTTGCCCGCGAGGCCATCAAGCGCAACATCGTGCCGTTGGTCGAAAAGCCGATCTCCAACGATCTCGAGGATGCCCAGGCCTTTGCTGCCGAGGCCGAGACCGCCGGCGTGCCCGTGCTCGTGGGTCAGCACCGTCGCCACAACCCCTTCGTCAACAAGGCCAAGAAGATCATCGAGTCCGGAGAGTTGGGCAAGCTCACCGTGTCGAGCTTCCACTACATGATCTATAAGAATGACGAGTACTTTGATGTCGAGTGGCGCCGCAAGAAGGGTGCCGGCCCGATCCTGGTCAACCTGGTGCACGACGTCGACCTGCTCCGCTACCTGCTGGGCGAGCCCGTTGCCGTCCAGGGTATGCAGTCCAGCGCCGCCCGCGGTTTTGAGACCGAGGACTCCGCCGTGGTCAACGTCCGTTTTGCCGACGGCGCGCTCGCGAGCATGACCATCTCCGACGCCACCGCCAGCCCTTGGAACTGGGAGGCAACCGCTCGCGAGGATCCGCAGTACCGCCCCTTTGACGCCGACGCCTACTTTATCGGCGGAACCTTGGGCGCTCTGTCGCTGCCCCGCCTGCATCAGTTCTCCTACGACGGCGCCTCCAACTGGCACAAGCCGCTGCAGATGGAGATTCCGGCCGTCGACCCGGCGCTGCCGCACAAGATGCAGCTCAAGCACTTTGTGAAGGTCGTTCGTCGCGAGGTCGAGCCCGTCGTGACCCCCGCCGACAACGTTAAGACGCTCACACTTCTCAACGCCATCAAGGAGGCCGCCGAGACCGGCCAGGTCGTCGAGCTGTAATGCCTTAAGAGCGACCGCGGCAGAAACCCCATGCCGAGTCCCTCGGTCCGCCACAAATAAGCCCCTCTTCTTTGCCCCGCGAGCAGCCTCATGCCCGCGGGGCATTTTGCTACGTTGCCAATGATTTTTCTGGAGCGGGGGACTTCTTGCACCTTAGCTTGATTCGTTCGCCACGAAATGTGCCTATCTACTACGTTTAACCGATCGCCCTCAACCATGCCAAATTTCGCGGAATAAAAACCGCAGGTAGACGGGTTGCGTATTTTCGGAAAACTGGGGGATGGTCGACCCATACGGGTTAAACGTAGTAGATAGGCCGCTTTCGTGGTTCCGCGCCAAAACAGTCTTTTTTGGGCGAAGTGGCAGGTGGTATCCTTGGTAGCCTTGTGCTGCAAACGCACCTCAAACGCAAGGAGTCTCATGGATCTTATCGCCCAGCTCGCCCACGAGCTCAACCTTAAGGCCGCCAACGTCGAGGCAGCCGTCAAGCTCATCGACGAGGGCAACACCATCCCCTTTATCTCGCGCTATCGCAAGGAAGCCACGGGCGGCATGGACGATGTCGCCCTGCGCGCGCTCGACGAGCGCCTGTCTTACCTGCGCAATCTTGAGCAGCGCAAAGAGGACGTCATCCTGCTCATCGACGCCCAGGGCAAACTCACGCCCGAGCTCGAGCAGCAGATTCGCGAAGCCACACAGCTCCAGCGCGTCGAGGACCTCTACAAGCCCTACCGCAAAAAGCGCATGACCCGCGCGCAGAAGGCCCGCGAGGCAGGCCTGGAGCCGCTCGCCAACATGATCATCATGCAGGCCTCGGCCAAGGGCAGCGCACTCGACGCCGCCGCGGCATACGTCAACGAGGAGGCCGGCTTCGACACGCCCGAGAAGGCGCTCGCCGGCGCCGCCGACATCGTGGCCGAGACGGTGGCCGAGGACCCCGAGAACGTCGCTGACCTGCGCGCCTTTACGCAAAACACCGCCGACATCGTCGTCGAGGCCACCGACCCCACCGAGAAGACTCCCTACGAGCCCTACTACAACTTTGACGAGCCGTTGCGCCGTATACCCAACCACCGCGTGTTGGCTATCGACCGCGGTGAGCGCGAGGGCAAGCTCCACGTGCGCGTGAACGTCGACGGCGCCGCTGCCACGGCGCGCCTCGGCAGCCGCTGGCCCCGACGCCAGGGCGTGTTTGCTCCCATCTTCGATGCCGCCATCGCCGACGGTTACAAGCGCCTCATGGCCCCCTCGCTGGAGCGCGAGGCCCGCGCCAAGCTCACCGTTCGCGCGCAGACCGAGGCCATCAATGTCTTTGCCAAGAATCTCGAGGGCTTGCTCTCGGCGCGCCCCGTGCGCGGCGCCCGCGTGCTCGCGCTCGATCCGGGCTACCGCACCGGCTGCAAGGTCGCCGTCATGGACGAGACCGGCAAGCTGCTCGACCACGGCGTGGTCTACCCCACCAAGCCGCGCCACGACGTCGCCGGCACCAAGCGTGAGCTCGCCCGCCTCGTCAAGAAGGACAGCGTCAACACCATCGTCATCGGCAACGGCACCGCCAGCCGCGAGACCGAGGAAGTCGTCTCGGAGTTCATTGCCGAGCAGGCGCCCGGGCTGCGATACACCATCGTCAACGAGGCCGGCGCGTCGGTGTACTCCGCTTCCGAGCTCGCAAGCCAGGAGTATCCCGACCTGGATGTCACCGTGCGTGGCGCCATGAGCCTGGGCCGCCGCCTGCAAGACCCGCTGGCAGAGCTCGTCAAGATTCCGCCCCAGTCCATCGGCGTAGGCCAGTACCAGCACGACCTTGACCAGGCTGAGCTTTCGCGCACCCTGGGACACGTGGTGGAGGACGTCGTCAACCGCGTGGGCGTCGACGTCAATACCGCAAGCGCGAGCCTGCTGGGATACGTATCGGGCATCACGCCAAGCGTGGCCAAGAACATCGTGGCCTACCGCGAGGAAAACGGCGCCTTTACCGATCGCCGCCAGCTTAGGAAAGTCCCCAAGCTGGGACCCAAGGCATATCTCAACGCCGCAGGCTTCCTGCGCATCAACGGCGGCAAGAACCCGCTCGACGCGACAAGCGTCCACCCCGAAAGCTACGAGGTGGCCACGTCCGTCCTGGAGCGCGCCGGCGTTCAAGCCAGCGAGCTCAGCCGCGGCGGCGTGCCCGACATCGAGCGCCGCCTGGGCAGCATCTCGGCGCTGGCAAGCGACCTGGACTGCGGCACCCTCACGCTCATCGACATTGTCAACGAGCTCAAGAAGCCCGGCCGCGACCCGCGCGACGACGCACCCGAGGTGGTCTTTAGCCGCTCGGCGCTTTCCATCGACGACCTGGAACCCGGCATGGAACTCAAGGGCACGGTGCGCAACGTCGTCGACTTTGGCGCCTTCGTCGACGTGGGCGTGCACCAGGACGGCCTCGTGCACATCTCCAAGCTGGCCAACCGCTTCGTCAAGCACCCGAGCGATGTGGTGCGCGTCGGCGACACGGTCAAGGTATGGGTCGAAAAGGTCGATCGCGACCGCAAGAAGATCTCCCTCACCATGGTGCAGGGGAAATAAACCGCCAAAGCAAGGGTACCCCCTGTAACAGCGTGCAAAATCGCGAGTATTCTGCAATTTCCGCCGCTCCAAACGTCCCTCAGAGGCAATAAAGTCAAAACAGCCCCCGTTTTAGCGTCGTCAGAGCCAAAACGGGGGCTATTCCGTGCTTCGGTTAACTGGTAAAAGCCTTTACCTTGCTGAATACTCTCAATTTTGCACGGCGCAGGCGGGGGTACCTTTGCCCACGGCAGGATATAGAAGCCAAGCGCCAACTTGCTGGCAAGCTCGTGTCGGCAGTTCCGGCCTTTCCTTTGCCTAGCGCGACCCTCGCGAAGCGCGTGAGCGATAGGGAAAGGAAAGGCCGGGGCGA
>USHZ01000133.1 GCA_900554595.1 uncultured Collinsella sp.
GGTGCAGGAGTACGGCCAACAGGGCGGCTTTGTTATGCCTGGTTTCTACGGCGCGACGCGAGAGGGCCAGATCAAGCTGCTCGATCGTGGCGGCGGCGATATTTCCGGCTCGATTCTGGCCAAGTGCCTGGACGCCGATCTGTACGAGAACTGGACCGACGTCTCGGGCTTCTATTCTGCCGATCCACGTATTGTTCCCGAGGCTCAGCCCATCGCCCGCGTTACCTACGAGGAGCTGCGCGAGCTTTCGTACATGGGTGCAAGCGTCCTGCACGAGGAGGCCGTGTTCCCCGTGCGTGAGGCGGGTATTCCGCTGGTCATCAAGAACACCAATGCGCCGCAGGACCCAGGCACCATCATAAGCGAGACGGCTGATGAGGGTGAGGCAGAGCCCATCATTACCGGCGTGACCGGCAAGCGCGGTTTTGTCGCCATCAACGTCGCCCGTGACCGCACCAAGCCCCGTGTTGGCTTTATGCGCCGTGCGCTTTCGGTCTTCGAGCGCTATGACGTTTCCGTCGAGCACATGCCCACCGGTGTCGACCGGTTTGGCGCCGTGGTGCAGGAGCAGGATGTGCACGACTCGCTGTACTCGCTCGTGGGCGACATTCAGCAGGAGGTCGAGCCGCTTGAGATCGAGGTTGTCGAGGGCTTGGCGCTTATCGCTACCGTTGGCCGCAACCTGCGCGGTCGCGCCGGCATCTCTGGCCACCTGTTTGGCATGCTTGGCCAGGCGGGCGTGAGCGTGCGTATGATTTCGCAGAGCTGCGACGAGATCAATATCATCATCGGCGTGGAGGAGAAGGACTTCGATCTGGCGATCCAGACCATCTACCGCGCCTTCTCCGACGAAAACGGCATTGTGAAGGTCTCCGACCTGGAGGCTCCCGCGCCGGGCGATACCGCCCTTGCCGCGCTCCACAAGTAGCTGCTATCTCGCTAGATTTTTGAGTCATGTCTCAAAAATCTAGCGCGGGGCGTTTCGTTTCGGTTTCGTTTCGACGGGGCGGGTTTCGTGTCCGCCCCGTTCTTGTATACACTGGCAACAATAATCGGCCTGCTCGGCGTGCGGGCAAAAGCCACAACCTTTAAAGGGGGAAGCATGAAACAGTACACGGTTGCTATTTTGGGCGCGACGGGAGCCGTGGGCACCCAGATGCTCGAGTGCCTCAACGAGCAGGAGTTTCCGGTCGGTAAGCTCAAGCTGCTGGCGAGCGCGCGCTCTGCGGGCAAGACCGTTGAGTTCCGCGGCGAACAGGTTGTGATCGAAGAGGCTTGCCCCGAGGCCTTTGAGGGCTGCGACATCGTACTCGGCGCTGCCGGCGACGATATCGCCAAGGAGCTGCTGCCCGAGGCCGTCAAGCGCGGCGCCGTCGTGGTCGACAACAGCCATGCCTTCCGCATGGATCCCGAGGTGCCGCTGGTCGTGCCCGAGATCAATGCCGACGATATCAAGTGGCATCACGGCCTTATCGCCAATCCCAACTGCGCGACCATCATCGGCCTGGTTCCCACGTGGCCGCTGCATCAGCTCGCCGGCGTGAAGCGTATGATCGTCTCGACGTATCAGGCGGCTTCGGGTGCCGGCGCTCCCGGTATGGCCGAGCTCGAGGCTCAGCTGGCCGCTCTGGGCCGCGGCGAGGAGATTCCTGAGCCGCGCGCGTTTGCCGCCCAGCTGGTGAGCAACCTGATTCCGCAGATCGGCGGCGTCAAGGAGGAGGGCTTTACCTCCGAGGAGATGAAGCTGCAAAACGAGGGCCGCAAGATCATGCATCTGCCCGAGCTGCGCGTGAACTGCACCTGCGTGCGCGTGCCCGTGCTGCGTTCGCACTCCGAGAGCATTACGCTCGAGTTTGAGCGCGATATTACGGTCGAGGAGGCCCGTGCTGCGCTGGCTGTCGCTCCCGGCGTCAAGCTGGTTGACGACATGAGCGCCGAGGATGCGCACGAGCGTTTCCCCATGCCGATGGATACGTCCGACCAGGACCTGATTTGGGTCGGCCGCGTGCGTCGCGACATTTCGAACCCCGAGGCCGCGCGTGGCATCACCTTCTGGTGCTGCGGCGACCAAATCCGTAAGGGCGCGGCAACCAACGCCGTCCAGATCGCTAAGCTGCTCTGCGAGTAGTGTGACCTGTCCGGCGGGGGCCGGGCTTAGTTTTCAGAACGTCCTCGACCATGTGTGGCGCCTTGTCCTGCTCCTTCGGAGCCGCGGACAAGGCGCCACACTGGTCTGCGGAGTGTTCTGAAAACTAAGCCCGGCCCCCGCCTGCGGTGACGTTGTTGCGAGCGGCTTGCGATGGGGCCGTTGTTGGTTGGGACCGCTGGGCTGATGTGGGGGCGCGTGGTTGTTGCGGGCCCTAGTCCCGGCGGCGGCCCCGGCGCTTCGCGCCTACCGCCTTTGGGGGCCGTGGGGCGCGGTCGGCAGCTGCGGCGCGTTCGCGCCTGCTGCCTTGGGTGACTTTGGGGTCGATTGGGGTTGTCTGCACAATTCGCGGTATTATGTTTGCGAAGTTTTGAAAGGAGCCGCTGGTGGTCACGACGACGTTTGCTTCGCCTTTGGGCGAAATCCTGCTTGCCGCTGATGGCCGCGGTTTGACGGGGCTTTGGTTTGAGGGGCAGGAGCACTTTGGCTCTACGCTGCTCAAAGAAGATGCGGAGCACGTTGAAGGTGTCGATGCGGTTTCCGGTACCGGTGGGATGTCTTCGGTGAGTCCGGCAAATGGCGCGGCTTCTTCGGTGCTTGAGCGTTCTTGGGCTTGGCTGAATGCTTATTTTGCGGGGCAGGAGCCTCGGTATACGCCGCCGTTGCATATGATCGGTACGGCGTTTCAGCGTGAAGTTTGGTTTGAACTGCTTTCAATTCCGCGTGGCGAGGTCGCTACGTATGGCGAGATCGCCCAGCGTGTTGCGGCTCGACATCGTGTGCCGGGAAATGAAGCGCCCGTTGTGTCTCCTCGTGCGGTGGGGGCTGCGGTCGCGCGTAATCCCATTTCGATTATCGTGCCGTGCCATCGCGTAGTGGCGGCCGACGGCTCGCTTAAGGGATATGCTGGCGGCCTTGACCGCAAGGAATGGCTGCTTCGGCTTGAGGGCGCGTACGAGGAATAACGTTCGAGCACTTTGCATAACTAGGACGCCGCGAAAGGACGAGCCTCCGTCCTTCCACGGCCGGTATGCGTCCGGGCGCTCGGCATCTGCGCCTTAAGTTTGGCTAAGCCACATCCTGCGTATTTGAAAACGCGCAGGTTGAGCCGCTAAGGCTGCGCTAAGGCAGCTGACGGTGCGCTATTATCGGCAGTATCGAAACCTACATAGCCATGCGCCAAAGGAGCAACTATGAAGCTGATGCTTGCCGAGGACGAACCTGGCCTCTCCCGCGCTCTCACCGCGATTCTTCAACATAGCGACTACGAGGTCGACGCCGCGCTCGATGGTCTGACGGCGCTCGAGTATCTGCTCGCCAACGACTATGACGCCGCAATTCTGGACATCATGATGCCTGGCATGGACGGCATCGAGGTGCTCAAGCGCACGCGTGAGGCCGGCAAACGCCTGCCCATCATCATGCTTACGGCAAAAAGCGAGGTGTCCGATAAGGTCGAGGGCTTGGACGCCGGCGCCAACGATTACCTGACCAAGCCTTTTGCCGCTAAGGAGCTGCTCGCTCGCATTCGAGCCATGACGCGTGCCGCGACGGCAATTGATGCCACGACGCTCAGCGTGGGCAATGTGCGTCTCGATACGGCATCGTGCACGCTTGCGGGTCCCTTGGGCGAGGAGCACCTGGCCAATCGCGAGTTTCAGCTTATGGAACTCTTTATGCGCAACGCCGGCACGCGTATGCCCACCGAGCGTCTGATGCTCGAGGTTTGGGGAGAAGACGCGCCCGAAGGTGCCAACGTGGTGTGGGTCTACATCTCATACCTGCGCAAAAAACTGACGGCGCTTGGTGCTGACGTGGCCATTCGCGCATCGCGCAACCAGGGATATTCGCTTGAGGTTGTCGAGGAAGGCGAACAGGCGTGAGCATACGCGCGTGGTGCAAGCGCATGACGGAGCGGTTTCACGCCGCCACGAGTAGTACGGGGCGGGCAAATGCTGTTGACGCATTGGGCCGCCGCCTGCGTCGCAAGTTCATCCTCGTTGCCATGGGCGCCGTGACCGTGGTGCTCACGCTCATCATTGCCGGCATCAACATCGTCAATTATTCGCATGTCTGCAAGATGGCCGACGTTCGCCTGGACTATATCTTGGCAGGCAAGGACAGCATTGATGGGGAGGACGAGCCTAAGACCGGTCCCGGTCAGGATGCGGTTGCCGGCAAGGTTGCTACCGGTAACCGGGCGGCCGTTCGCGATGGGCATTTTGAAGGCATGACGGCGGAGTCTCCCTTCGACACGCGCTACTTTACGGTGTCGATTGCCGGCGGGCAGGTGACCGATGTCAATACCGCCCGCATTGCCGCGGTGGGCGCCAAGCGTGCTGCACGCATCGCTGCAGGACTGTATTCCAAGGGTTTGACATCGGGCTTTTCTGGTAACTACCGCTATACGGTTACGGTTCAGGGCGACGAGACAACCTATGTATTCGTCGACTGTTCACGTGAGCTCACAAGCTTCCATTCGTTTTTAAGTGCGAGCGTGGCCATCAGCTGCATTGGCTGGCTGGCGGTATTGGCGATTGTGACGGTGGCCTCGGGTGCTGTAATTCGGCCGATGGTCGAGAGTTATAGCAAGCAGAAGCGCTTCATTACCGATGCGAGCCACGAGATCAAGACGCCGCTGGCTGTAATTGATGCCGCCAACGAGGTGCAAGAGATCGAGAGTGGCGAGAGCGAGTGGACGCAGAGCATTCACGAGCAGGTCGCGCGGCTGACGGCGCTGACGGAGCGTCTGGTGTTCCTGGCGCGTATGGACGAGGACTCGGCCGGCTTTGCCATGGCGGTGATCGATCTTTCGGAGGCCGTGGACAAGGCTGCGGCGCCGTTTAAGTCGGTGGCGGTTTCGCGAGGTAAGCGGCTGTCGACGTCGATCGCGAGCGGTGTGCGGGCCCATGCCGATGCCGCGGCAGTGGCGCAGGTTGTTGAGCTGCTGCTGGACAACGCCACACGCTACGCAAGCGAAGACAGCGTGATCGAGCTGAGCCTGCGTGCTGTTTCGCGCGGTGCGGGCAAAGGCTCGGCCGAGCTTGTCGTATCGAATACTGTTGATGAGCTGCCCGAGGGCGACCTGGACCGGCTGTTCGACCGCTTCTATCGTGCGGACGTGTCGCGCAGCTCCAAGACAGGTGGCTCGGGCGTGGGGCTGTCCGTCGTGCGCGCCATCGCCGAAGCCCATGGCGGATCCGCCACCGTATCCGGCCACGATCATCAGATCACCTTCACCGTCCGCCTCTAAA
>USHZ01000134.1 GCA_900554595.1 uncultured Collinsella sp.
ATGCCGTTGCCACGCCGGCGGATGAGCCGGGCGATAATCCTGCTGCCGAAAACAATCAAACCGAATAGTCGGTCGAGGCGCCCTGGGCAACTGAGCCCGGGGTGCCTTTTTCTACTGCGAAAGCAAGAAAATGCCTGGGAAAACGGTTGCAGCAAAATTTCTCGGAAATTGGTCAATGTTGCGCAACAACGTCGCGGCTATTGTTGAGAACATAGACGTGTAAGGTTTGAAGGCGTGCAACGCCTTAGGAAAAGGAGAGGCTTATGTTCTGTCCCACTTGTGGTTCTCCCATTTCGGATGATGCCAAATTCTGCCCTGTCTGCGGTTCTGCCATCGGAGCCGCTTCCGCTGCTCCTGCTCCGCAACCCGCGCCGCAGCCTGCACCTCAGCCCCAGCCTGCACCTCAGCCCACGCAGATTCAGCCCACTCCGGTTCAGGCAGTTCAGCCTCAGCCTCAGCAGCAGTACACCGGGCAGCAACAGTACGCCGGCCAGCAGCAGTATGCTCAGCAGCCTGCACCTACCCCGATGGGCTATGCTCCGATTAAGACCGACCGTGGCGTGATCGGCTGGCTTCTGCTTTCCATCGTGACCTGCGGCATCTATTCGTATTACTTCCTCTATTGCCTCGCCCGCGACATCAATGTCATGTGCCAGGATGACGGCGATTCCACACCGGGTCTGGCAGCATTTATCCTGCTGTCGTTCGTGACCTGCGGTTTCTACGCGTACTACTGGTATTACAAGATTGGCAACCGCCTGCAGGCCAACGCTCCTCGCTACGGCCTGATGTTCCAGGAGAACGGCACCACCGTTCTTATGTGGCAGATCGTCGGCGTGCTGCTGTGCGGTCTTGGCCCCATCTTTGCCATGAACATCATCATCAAAAATACCAATGCCATGGCAACGGCCTACAACGTCCGTCTTGGCGCTCGTGCCTAACGATAAGAGCGGCGTGAACAGCTCCCAGGGACATAAGGGCGCGGCGGAACTCATTCGCCGCGCCCTTTCTTGCATCGGCGCGCTCTTTGTCGCTTGGCTCGTGCTCTACCTGCTCGATATCGGCTGCGTGTTTCGCCTGATGACGGGCGTTCCCTGTCCGGGATGTGGCATGACGAGGGCGTGGCTGGCGGCGCTGCGCCTCGATTTTTCGGCGGCCTTTGCCTACCATCCGCTGTTTTGGGTGGTGCCGATTGCGTTTGCACTCGCGTTCGTGCGCGAGGAGGCGGCATCGAGCAAGCTAAAGCGTGGCATCGACATTGCGGTTATTGTTTTGTGCGTGCTGGTCGTCGCCGTATGGATCGTGCGCCTTATCAACCCGGCAGACGCGGGCCTGCTCTTTGGTGGTCACGCTCCCGCCGGAGTTTCCACCGATATCATCCACCTCGAAACCCCACGCTGGCTCACCATCCTTCGCTCTTACCTGTCGTGACGGAGGACGCGCTAGAAAAGCGTCGACACATAAGCGGGGGCGAACGTTGAGATAACGTTCGCCCCCGCTTTGCTCTAGCCAGGTTGTTACGGGTGGGCGTGACGGCTACTCGTCGCACTTCTCCTCGTGGCGAGCGGCAGCCCGCGCATCGTGGATGCCCTTGATTGCAGCATGGCGAGCGGTGCGAGCATCGTGCATGGCGTCGCGCGCCTCAGCGGCTGTTGCCTTGGCAGAGCGCAGCTTGGCTGCCAGGTCGGGATTGGTCTCGGCAACCGCGGCGATTGTGGGGCCGTCGAGCTCCTCTTGCGTGGGCTCGGCCAAGAAGTCGATGGCATACTGAGCGGCTACCATGGAGCCCTTGGCGAGCACGCTCTCGTCGATCTTGTAGAAGCAGGAGTGCTGGGCATAGGTGGCGCCGATCTGGGGGTTGCGCGTGCCAACAAAGGCGAGCACGCCCGGCACGCGACGCAGGTACTCCGAGAAGTCCTCGCCCGAAAGCGTGCCGCGGTAATGGCCCTCGCCTGCGGGACCCAGGCACTTGAGCACAGCTTGGCGGCAGCGCTCGCTCGAGGCGGCATCGTTTTCGACCTTGTAGTTGGCGATGGTGTAGTCGGTGAGTTCGGCCTCGGCGCCCAGGGCCGCCGCAGTGTGCTCCACGATGCGGCGCATAAGCTCGGGCATCTCCTCATGCGTCTTGTCGCCATAGGTGCGCACCGTGCCGGCGAGGTACGCCGTGCCGGCGATAACGTTGCGCGCGGTGCCGCCGTGCAGTTCGCCGACGGTGATGACGGCGGGTTCGTAGGGGCTAATCTCGCGCGAGACGATGGTCTGCAGGGCGTTGACGATTTCGGCGGCAACCATAACGGCGTCGTGGCCGCGCTGGGGCATGGCGCCATGGCACGAGGTGCCGCGGACATCAATGCGGAACCAGTCGGTATTGGCCATGCGCGGACCGGGCTCGCAGCTCACGGTGCCGGCATCGACCTCGCTCCAGATGTGCGCGGCATAGGCGCCGTCGACGCCATCGAGTACGCCCGTGCCGATCATGAGCTTGGCGCCCTGACCGTTTTCCTCGCTGGGCTGGAATACGATACGAATCTCGCCGTGGATGTCATCGGTCATGTGGCGCAGAATCTGCAGCGTGCCGAGCATCATGGCGATATGGCAGTCGTGACCGCAGGCGTGCATGCAACCCTCGTTGACGCTGGCGAACTCCTCGCCGGTTTGCTCGGTGACAGGCAAGGCGTCGATGTCGGCGCGCAGCAGGATGCGGCGGCGCGGCGTGCCATCCTCGCGGTAGGCATCGGGCGCGGTGCCGCGAAGCGTCGCCACCAGGCCCGTCTTGAGCGGACGCTCGTAGGGGATATTCATGGCGTCGAGCTGGTTGGCGATGTCGGAAGTCGTGCGCTCCTCGGCAAGGCTCAGCTCCGGGTGCTTATGGAAGTGCCAGCGCTGCTTGATGATGTAGGGTTCAAACTCGGCGGCGATATCCTGGATGGCCGCGGTGACGTCGTCTGCCGCGCGAACCTCGGTTGCCGCCATAATCTGCTGTGCCTTGGTCTTCGTCATGGTCGATTTGCTCCTTGCTGGCTCGATCGCAAAATCGTACAGGCTCTCTCCAGTATGCCACCTGCCGCTAGGGCTGGTAAAGTTGCCGTTTGCCGCTTGGAGTTTTGTTGCAAGGGCGGGGGAGTACACTCGGGGGTGTTGAATTTCCTGCCAGAGATGGGGATGCCCATGCAACATATCGATCGGATTATCCGCTCCAAGAACGTTTTTACCGCGCAAGACGGTATCGATACCGCCCGCGAGCTGGCGATTGCCATCGCGGGCGATCGCATCGTCGCAGTCGGTGCGCCCGATGACGTGATTGACGCCGCACCTGCCGCCACGTCGGTTATCGACTACGGCGAGCAGTTTGTCTGCCCCGGTTTCCATGACGCGCACCTGCACTTCTTCCATACTTCGGTTGGCTCCTCGCCGTACATGCTCATGGATATGGGCACGTCCGAGGCAGCATTGGTGCAGCATGCACGCGAGTTTTCCCAAGGCTTGCCCGATGACGCCTGGGTCGTGACCCAGGGTTGGCGCGATTACCGCTGGGATCCGCCCGAGCACCCTACCAAGGCCTCCCTCGACGCCGCCTTCCCCGATCGTCCCTGCGTTATGTACTCGGGCGACGGGCACACGCTGTGGCTCAACAGCCGCGCACTCGAAGCCCTCGGCGTTACGCGCGACAGCGAGCCTCCGGCGGGTGGCAGTTACGACAAAGACTCAAACGGTGAGCTTACGGGTATCGCCCACGAGGCAGCTGCTATGCAGCTGCTGCCGCGCTGCCTGGAGTGGCTGGGCGAGGACCGCATCGCGAGCGCTTACGCCGACCAGATGAAGCGTATGGCCGAGCAAGGCATCACCTCGATCTGCGATATGTCGCTCATGCCCATGCCGGGCTGCGACTTTATTCGCGACGATGTTTACGACAAGCTGCAAGCCGCTGGCAAGCTGGGCATCCGCGCTCATTTGTTTCCCACGCTGCTGGATGACCAATCGCGCTTGGAAGAACTCCAGACCCGCTACGCGAACAACGCGCTGCTCTCGGCGCCAGGCTTTAAACAGTTCTTCGACGGCGTGTCGAGCGAGCATACCGCATACCTCACTGAGCCCTATACCAATCCGCGCTTCCCGGGTGACCAGGGTCGCCTGACGGTTCCTGTCGAGCGCATGCGCAAGTTGGTTCTGGCGGCAGCCGAGCGCGGCCACACCGTGCGCATCCACGTTATCGGCGACGGTGCCATCCATGCCGCACTCGATATCTTTGAGGAGGCGGCAGAGCTCTACGGCCTGCCCCAGCACGGTCATAACACGCTCGAGCATCTGGAGAATTTGCTGCCCCAGGACATCGATCGTCTGCGCAAGCTCAACGTCATTGCCTCGAGCCAGCCTTGCCACATCACGCTCGACCCGGGTGGCCCGGAGCGCGATCTGGGCTTGGAGCGCAGCCGCATCATGTGGCCGTTTGCGACCTATAAGCAGCGCGGCATCCGCCAAGCTTTCGGTACCGATAGCCCCATCACAGCCGTTACCAGCATGAACGTGCTCTACACGGCCATCACGCGCCAAGACCCCCGCAGCCACTGGCCCGAGGGCGGCTGGCTCCCCAGCGAGCGTATCGACGCGGCAACTGCCCTGCGCAACTACACGCTTGGCAGCGCGTACGCAGCGGGCGACGAGCAAAACCTCGGCAGCCTGGAACCCGGCAAATACGCCGATCTGGTAGTCCTGGACCAAAACCCGCTCACCATTGACCCCCAAGAACTCCAGGACACCAAAGTTCAGGCCACCTACCTGGCAGGTAACTTAATCTACGAGCGCTAATATTCATGCCGTACCGTTAAACGCGGCTCGGTCAGCCTATTTTGGGATGGCGCTCGAGCCGCGTTTGCGTTTTTGGTGGGGATCTGCCATGAGCGTCCCTGCTCTGTTGGATTTGGGTGCGGGGCGGAGGTGCTGCTGCCCCGCGCTCAATTTGGACACCAGCAATGCTATCTCTTGGTGTTTTGCATACTTCCCATTACAGATTGCATAAAAAGGCTGGGATGTCCTTCCTGATCCTGATGTACCCCCGCCCGTGCCGTGCAAAAAACGGAGTATTCAGCACCGCGAGCTCTGCCGGTGCCGCTGCAGTCGGGTGGCATTGCGGAGATCGATGTCATTTTGGGGTCCGACGTGGCGCGAGGCATGCTTGTTTGTCTCGACGAGGCCTGTCTGCCGACCCAAATCGCCGGTCGAAGGCTACCGTGGGACTAATTAGATGCGCCCGGTGCGTATGCATTTGTCCCGGCCTGCTGAAAACTCCCAAAAATGCACGGTGCTCCCCAGGGGACCCGTGCGCGCAACGAAAACCATGCCCATGTCGCTATCCGCATCGCCATTTTGCTGCACTGACTTTTCTG
>USHZ01000135.1 GCA_900554595.1 uncultured Collinsella sp.
GAGTGGGACGCCGAGGGCGCCGCGACCGCCGTTCAGGAGGCTGGCGACGACAGCCTGCAGGCTTCGGTCGGCCTCGATACCCCGACCTTTGCCGACGTCCTGCCCACGGGCGATTATCTGCAGGCCTATTCCGAGGAGCAGGGCCTTGGCTTTGCCGGCCAGGCTGCGATGTATATTCTTTCGGGCGTGATTGGCGTGGCGGTGCTCACCATCGCATTCCGCCTGATCTCGCTGACGGTCAAGGAAAGCGGTGCTCATGGCAATAGCCGAGCTGCCTAGTTGGCTTGCGGCCGAGGAACGTTACGAGCCCGCGGGGGCTCGGCATCGTGTGATGCAAAAGAATGTCCTGCACCTGGCGAGCCTGCTTGAGCGGGTTCGCCTGGGTGGAGGCGCGCACGAGGGCGGGTCGATGGTCGACCGCGCCCTTTCTTGCGTTTCGGCTCCGGTGCGCCTGGTGGGGATGTTCGTTTGCGTCCTGTGCGTGTGTCTGACGCAGAGCCCGCTGTACCTCATGTTGATGGCGGCTATCGCGCTGATGCTCGTTGCCGTGCGCCCCGTACGCGGGCTGCGCGTGACTTTTGTGCCGGCGTTGGCTGCCGCGGGGCTCGCGGTGGTTCTGGCGCTGCCTGCCCTACTGCTGGGCGCGTCTGCCACGGGCGCCATGCTCAAGATCGCGCTCAAGACCTTCATTAATGTGTCGCTGGTGCTGGGCGTTTCATGGACGCTTACCTGGAGCCGCATGTCGGCGGCGCTCAAAATGCTGCACCTGCCCGATGAGGTCATCTTTACTTTCGATATGGCGCTCAAGCACATCGAGGTGCTGGGACGCACGGCGCACGATCTGTGCGAATCGGTCATGCTGCGCAGCGTGGGTCGTGCGCCTGCGGGTTTTTCGCGTACCGATTCGCTGGCGGGTATCATGGGCATGACGTTTATCAAGGCGATGGAGTGCAGCCGCGCGATGGACGAGGCTATGCTTTGCCGCGGCTTTGCCGGCGTGTATCCGGCGCCTGCACGCGCCGGGTTTGGCTGGCGCGATGCGATCTATGCGGCCGGCGTGGCGCTGCTGGCAGTGTTGTGCGCCGTGCTGTAACGCGGGCGGTCTAGCCGTCGATATGAATAGGGAAGGGCGACGTTTTGGCATACGATACAAATGGCGCGATGGGCGCGAGCGGTACTGCTGGCGCCGAGGCCACGCCGCTCATCGAGCTGCGCGACGTGGTGTTCTCCTATGCGGGGCATACGGTTGTCGACGGTGTGTCGCTGCAGGTCGATCGTGGTGAACTTGTTGCCCTGCTCGGTCCCAACGGCTGCGGTAAGACGACGATCATGCGCCTTATTAACGGCCTTGAACTCGCGGACGCAGGGGCATACCTGTTTGACGGGCACGTGATCGATGCGGCGTTTCTAAAGGATTCCGCGGCCGCTCAGCGTTTTCATCAGCGCGTGGGCTTTGTGTTCCAGAATGCCGACGCCCAGCTGTTCTGCGCTACGGTGGGCGAGGAAGTCGCGTTTGGCCCGGCTCAAATGGGGCTGCCGGCAGACGAGCTCGAGCGTCGCGTGCGCGATGCCATGGAGCTGTTCCAGGTTGCTGACCTTGCCGACGCCTCTCCCTATCAGCTCTCGGGCGGGCAAAAGAAGCGCGTTGCGCTGGCCGCCGTCGTGTCGATGAATCCCGATATCCTGGTGCTCGACGAGCCTACCAATGGGCTCGACGAGGATTCATGCGACATCGTGGTCAACTTCTTGCTGGCCTACGTCGCGGCGGGTAAGACGGTCTTGATGAGTACACATCACCAGGATTTGGTGCGACGCCTGGGCGCCCGTGCAATCTATATCGATCGATACCACCATGTGGTCGAGGCGCCTTCGCCGTCGTATGGAACCGAAAGCGGTGCTACGGACTAGTTGCTGCGTAGAGCGTGCGTGGCCGCCCGCGCGGCTTTGCCGTGATGGTATAGTTATCCAGGTTTTTATGGGGGTGGCTATGCCAAGCTGGAACATTCATATCGCTCAGACGGAGCGTTTGCTGGAGCGCACCGGTGCGCTTGCCAATAGCGTGCGCGACCGCAATGCCTTTTTGTTTGGTTGCGTGGTTCCGGATATCTTCGTGGGCTATATGGTCCCCGGCATCGCCGATCCCATCCCGTACCGCATTACACACTTTGCCAAGCCTGAGCCCATCCCTAAGCCTCGTGAGCATGAGTTCTGGGATACCTATGTGGCACCGTTGCTTAAAAGTTCGCCCACCGGTGCGCCGGCCGCGGCGACCTCGATTATCGAGGAACGCGAGCGACTGAACCGTGTGCACTATCCCCAGCGCTACAAGGATGCCGAGCCGGTTGCCGGTCCCGGCGCCTGTGAGTTCTCGCTTGTGTCCGAAGATGTGGCGCAGTCGCTGCTCGATTTAACGCTGGGCGTTTGGTCTCACCTTGTGGCCGATACCGTATGGAATACGCGCGTGAATCAGTATCTGGAAGCACACGGCGGCAAGCCGTGCGAGGAGTTCCGCATTAAAAAGCAAGGCGACTTTGACTGGTTTGGCAAGACGCTCGGCATTGTTTCCATCCCACGTGCGACTGATCGCCTGTATACCGCTGCGACGCGTTTTGGACAGTATCCCATCCATAAGGAGTATGTGCTCAAGACCATCGGCGTCATGCACGAGATTGTACGCGAAAACCCCGGCGAGCCCGATCATCCGCCGTATCGCCTGCTGACCGAGGAGTTCTTCGATGCAACGTTTACCGAGGTCATCGAGCTAACCGAGGCAGGCTTTGCGGCTCGCGTTGCCGCTTCTAACGTTCCCGCAGTCCCCTTGATCGCTAGCTGCTAGCCGGCCGGCTTTACGGAGAACAGTTCATCCCAATTGACCAACAGCTCCCGTCGCAGGCGTCTTCGGTGGTGCGCTCGGCATCGGAGAGGCTTGCGACTGAACGCAAATCGATGAGGCGGCATATGAAGAAGGTCTTAAAAAAGCCCGGAAGGCAATGCCTTCCGGGCCCTTTGCAATGCAAATCTGCTTGCAAGTGCGATTTAGCGCACCTGAGCGACGTAAGCGACGTTGGTCGAGGAGACCTTGTCCTCGAGCTGGACGCTCATGCGGGGATCGCCGGCGGTAGCGACGGTCAAATCGCCGGTCTCGACGTAGCCGAGCTCCTTAGCGGTCTCGATCGCCTTGACGATCGTGCCGTTGACGGTGCCCTGGGTAATCTCTGCCTGGTGCGGGATAACGCCCCAGTACATGATCATCTGCTGGACGGCCCACTCGTGGCGGGAGAACGCGCAGATCGGCATGTTGGGACGGAAGTGCGAGATCAAGCGAGCGGTACGACCGGTGGTCGTCGGCACGGTGATGCACTTGGCGCCAACGGTGGTGGCCATGTTCACAGCGGACATACCTACAACGTTGTTGACAACGCGGGTGCCGTGAGCATCGGCCGGAACCTCGAGCGGAGCGTGAGCCGGGAGGTACTTCTCGGTCTCGAGAGCAATGCTGGCCTGCATCTTAACGGCCTCGACCGGGTACTTACCGGCAGCGGACTCGCCAGAGAGCATAACGGCGTCGGTGCCGTCGTAGATGGCGTTAGCAACGTCGGCAACCTCGGCGCGCGTCGGGCGCGGGTTCTGCTGCATGGAGTCGAGCATCTGCGTAGCGGTGATAACGGGCTTGTAGGCCGCGTTGCACTTGGCGATGATCTCCTTCTGGATGTGGGGAACGAGCTCGGGCTTGATCTCGATGCCCAGGTCGCCACGGGCGACCATGATGCCGTCGGAAGCCTCGAGAATCTCGTCGAAGTTCTCGACGCCCAGGGCGCACTCGATCTTCGGGAAGATCGTCACGTGCTCGCCGCCGTTCTCGCGGCAAAGCTCGCGGATGCCGCGGACGGACTCGCCGTCACGGATGAAGGAAGCGGCGATGTAGTCGATGTTCTCGGTCAGGCCAAAGAGGATGTCCTGACGATCGCGCTCGGTGATGGCGGGCAGCGAGATGTTGACGTTGGGCATGTTGACGCCCTTGCGCTCACCGATCAGGCCGTCGTTCTTAACGACGCAGGTCATGTCCTGGCCGCTGACGGACTCGACCTCGAGGGCAACCAGGCCGTCATCGATCAGGATGAGGGAGCCCTTCTCGACCTCGGAGGGCAGAGCCAGGTAGTCGAGGGAGATGTGCTCAGCGGTGCCGTGGAAATCCTCGGACGTGGGCTGAGCGGTGACGACGATCTTATCGCCGGTCTTGACGGCAACCTTCTTGCCATCGACCAGAAGGCCGGTGCGGACCTCGGGGCCCTTGGTGTCGAGCAGGATGCCGACGGGCAGACCGAGCTCCTTGGAAATACGACGGACGCGCTCGATGCGACCGTGGTGCTCGTCGTAGGATCCGTGCGAGAAGTTAAAACGGGCGACGTTCATGCCCGCCTTGATCATCTCGCGGATGGTCTCGTCGCTATCGCAGGCGGGACCCATGGTGCATACAATCTTGGTGCGCTTGTACATTCAGACCTCCATCTGACATCGTCTTGCGCTGATAGATAAACCATAAGAAATAAAACTGAGATGATTATAACGAAATGCCGACCGAATACCCCAAAAAATCGACCGTATGCCGAATTAGAAGTTCATTTTTTGCGGAAAAACGGTATATGCAAAAACTTTACCAACCGTTCTAACCGCTGCTATCTGGGCGATATTTTAGTTCGATGATGCGTCGAAGAAAAAACGTTTTATCAATGTTGAGCATCACACTGTCTGCACCGTTGCGCCTGTGCCGTGTTTCCAGATGGAATGTTTTGGCTAGACGCGCCGCTTTGGGGTACCATAGCTCCACTATCAACTGCCGCTCAGCACGGCAGCCTTGATGAGCCCTTGCCCTTCTCCTGGGAATTATGATCGGGCATCAATCTGCTGAGTGGCCCGAATCCCAGGAGGGGACTCTATATGCAAAAGGAATACCTGTCCGCCGCGGCGGAGGTGCTCAGCGACCAAGGTGTCGATGAGAACCTCGGCCTGAGCAACGGCGAGGCGTCGTCGCGTCTTGCCAAGACAGGCCCTAACAAGCTTGAGGAAGCCGAGAAGACGCCGCTGTGGAAGCGTTTCTTTGAACAGATGGCTGACCCTATGGTCATCATGCTGATCGTGGCCGCGGTTATCAGCGCGCTCACGGGCATGGTCAAGGGCGAGGCGGACTTTGCCGATGTCGCCATCATCATGTTCGTCGTTATCGTCAACTCGGTGCTGGGCGTGGTCCAGGAAGCCAAGAGCGAGGAGGCCCTCGAGGCCCTGCAGGAGATGAGCGCGGCGCAGTCCAAGGTGCTGCGCGACGGCAAGCTCGTGCA
>USHZ01000136.1 GCA_900554595.1 uncultured Collinsella sp.
GCTGCAGCTTTGCCGTACCCAGCACCATCTGGCTCACAATGCGATA
The DNA here is from genome assembly GCA_900554595.1 of uncultured Collinsella sp. Taxonomy (GTDB): domain Bacteria; phylum Actinomycetota; class Coriobacteriia; order Coriobacteriales; family Coriobacteriaceae; genus Collinsella. The sequence continues at coordinate 47 of USHZ01000136.1, forward strand.
GGCATCGGCGCGCGGAATACCGTGTTTGACGGCCGCATCGCCCAGAGCCTCAATCGCCATGGCGACAAACGCCGGGGCGCAACCGCCCACGGTGCCGCCCACAAACAGCAGACTCGAATCGAGCTCGACCACCGTGCCAAGCTTTCCGAGCAGACCAAGCACCGTGGCACGCTGCTCATCGCTAAGCGTGGAAGCCTTCTCGCAGGCGATAACGCCCTCGTCCACCGAAACCGGCGTGTTGGGCACCGTCGAGACATGAGCGACACCTGGCAGGACCTGTTCCCACTTGGCGCTATCCCAGGTCCAGGCGACCGAAAGGACGACCTTGTCGGCAAGCGCATCCTTGAGTGGAGCGAAGACCTTCTCAATCATGTACGGCTTGACCGCCGCAACCACGATATCGGACGCGGCAACAACCTCCGCCGCATCATGGCAGGCAGCCATGCCCCGCGCCTCGCAACGCTCGACCAGAGCATCGTAGCGGCCCGCGCAGGCGCACATGTCGCCCGCGGCCACGCCGGCGGCAATCCAGCCATCGGCCATAGCGCTCGCCATATTGCCAAAACCGACAAATCCGATCTTCATATCACACAGTCCTCTCAGATGCGTTCCTCAAAACGAAAGTCATTGTCCCACGCCATTGTTTCGTATTGCCGACCTACTTGTGATACGGCTCGCCACGGCTAATCTTGCAGGCGCGGTAGATCTGCTCCAGCAGCACCACGCGCGCCAGGTTGTGCGGCAAGGTAATGCGTCCAAAGCTGAGCATCTCGTCGGCGCGGGCGCGCACGGCATCGCTCACGCCGTCCGATCCGCCGATTACAAAAGCGATGTCACTGTTGCCTCGCAGCATGAGGTCATCGAGACGGGTCGAGAACTCCTCGCTCGAACGCTCCTTGCCCTCGATAGCCAGCAGAATCACATGTGCCCGCGGTGGCAGGGCAGCAAGAATCGCCACACCTTCTTTGTCGCGCGCGGCATCCACGCCGCCCGCCTTGGCCGGATCGATATCGGCAACCTCGCGCATATCTACCTTGGCATAGGCACCTAGGCGCTTGATGTATTCGGCGCACGCGTCCTTCCAAAAGCGCTCTTTGAGCTTGCCAACGCAAACAACGGTATATTTCACGCGCGTCTACTCCTTCGACTCGTTCTGAACTTTGCCGGCGGTCAGCATCTGCTCGAACATCGAGGCCGACTGCGAGAAATCACTCGGCAGCACGACCGTCGAGGTTTTGCCCGTGCGAGCGAACTCCGTCATCATCTCGGACCACTGCGTAAACATGAACAGCTGGTTGGCCTCATCGTTGCCGACGCCCGTCTCCTGGATGATCTCGAGCGAATCTTTGATGCCCAGCGCGATGGCCTTGCGCTGGTTGGCGATGCCCTCGCCCGCCTTTTCCATTGCCTCGGCCTCGGCGGTCGCCTCGGTAACGCGCTTGATGCGATCGGCCTCGGCGAGCTCCTGCGCAGCGGCGCGCTTTCGCTGGGCGGCGTTGATGTCGTTCATGGAGTTCTCGACCTCGGTCGGCAGCGCGATCTTGGTGATAAGTGTCGACACGAGGGTGAAGCCGTAGGCGGCCATTTGCTCGGACACGGTGGCGTTGACGTCCTTGGCGATATCGTCTTTTTTGGCAAAGACCTCATCGAGCGTGTAGACGGGGATGGAAGAGCGCAGGGCATCGGTGATGAAGTCACGCATTTGGTCGACGGGCTCCTGCAGCATGTAGTAGCTCTTGTAGATGCCCGAATCCGCCGGGCCGGCGCCCATGTCATAGCTCACGTGGTACTGAGCAGAGACCTCAAGGCCGATGGTCACGTTGTCCTGGGTCTTAACGTCGATGCCAAAACCGTTTTTCATGGTGCGCAGACTCACCGTGGCGGCTTTGCGGTCGATCACGGGCACCTTCATGTGGAAGCCCGCGTTGACGATGCGGTTGAACTTGCCCAGGCGTTCGATAATCACAGCATGCTGCTGTTCAACGACATAGCAGGCGTTGGGGAGCAGTAGCAACAAAATGATGATGGGAAGCAGAAGGCTCGTAAGGGCAGCGATGATACCGGACAACAGCATGGTTTCTCCTCTGAAAGGCACACGTTGGGACTAGGATACCCGCACGAAGCAGTTGTGTGACACCAACAAGAGGACCCGTGGTCAAAAAAGGCCAAATATGAGTACTGTTACCAGTTTAGTAGCAGCGTATTTGGGTCAAAATCGCCTCTTTGAACCCGAGATCTATCGAAATTACTTCCTTTTGTCTCAAGGTTGAGCCAAATTAGCGTACATCTGTTGCGTAAAATGAGCAAAAATGGCTTCGTAAAATGTCTCTAATTTCGTGCCAGTACTCATATTTGCCACTTTTTGACCACAGGGGCATCTACCGCGCGAAATCAATAAGTCAAATCCGCCAAAAACGTCCCGTAAAAAAGCTCCCATTTCTGGGAGCTCTTTCATTCAATGGTGCGGCGAAAGGACGTCCGCGTATCCGCTTCGCGGATCCGCACCGGCTTCGGCCGCCTGCCGGCGTCCTCGCCAGCTCGCTAAAAACGCTCCGCGTTTTCTTGACGCTCGCTCCTTCGCAGGTTCAAGTCCCTGCGATGGGCCCATAACAAAAAAGCTCCCATTGCTGGGAGCTCTTTCATTTAATGGTGCGGGCGAAAGGACTTGAACCTTCATGGGGTTGCCCCCATACGGACCTGAACCGTACGCGTCTGCCAATTCCGCCACGCCCGCAGATGCAGGAATGACTATACCCTAAGCCCCGGCCGGTTCGCAAGAACTTTTTTGACAACCCGAGAATCACCTGGCAGAACGGCTGGCGGCGCGGCTGCTAGAATGGTCGCATTGACGCGCCGGCAGCAAACGCAGCTGAAACGAGGACAGAGGCCGTGCCAGATCCCACCCCCACGCAACAGGGCTGGGCTACGCCTTCATACCAGGTGCAGCCCCAACCCGAGCAGGCTCTCCTGCTCGGTCGCTACCGCGTGGTGGAGACCCGTGGCACCGGCGGCTTTGGCTCCGTGCAGGTCTGCTGGGACACGAGGCTCGAACGCAGGGTGGCCATCAAGTGCATGCCGCTCGCCACCGCGCCGGGCATGTCCGCCTCGACGCTGGCCGAGGCCCTCGACGAGGCCCGCATCACGTCTCGCCTCACCCATCCCAACATCATCACCGTCCATGACTTTGAGGTCCGCGGCACCATGGCCTACCTCATCATGGAGTACGTGAACGGCCTCACGCTCGCCGAGCTCCTCGCGCGAGTCGAGAACGGCGTGCTCACGTATGACGAATGCGCGCACCTGCTCTCGAGTCTGGCCGCGGCGCTCGACTTTGCCCACGCCAACGACGTGCTGCACCTCGACATCAAGCCGTCAAACGTCTTTATCGACAGCTCGGGCACCGTGAAGCTCGGCGACTTTGGCATGGCGAGCCTCGCGAGCGTCGCCGGCTGGGAGGGCGCGCGGGGAGGAACCGTGGGGTACATGCCTCCCGAGCAGCTCGCCGGCGAGCTCGTTGACGAGCGCACGGACGTCTTTGCCCTGGGCGTGGTCTGCTACCAGGCCCTCACGGGCGTCTCCCCGTTCCTGGCAAAGGACGCCGAGGCATCACGCAAGAAGATCGAGCGGGGCGCGAGGCCCCTTGCCAAGGTGGAGCCCGAACTTGCCGGCCCGGTAAGCGACTTGATTGCGCGAGCGCTCTGCACCGATCCCTCCGAGAGACCGTCCACCGCGGGCGAGCTCGCCAAGCTCGCCGTCCCATACCTGGGCGATGAGGACGAGGGCCACGCGTCCGTGGCCGCGCTCGTGGCGCAGGCAACCGGCGAGCCAGACCCGAACGCGCAGGCATGGGAGCGGGCAGCCCATGTTGAGGCAGCCGAGCGCTGGCCCTGGCTTCCCGGCGCCATCGAGAGGTCCGTGGCCGCACTGGCAGCGGGCGGCGTGGCCTGGCGCGTCGTCCCCGGAATCTGCGCGGCGCTTGGCGTCCAGGTCTCTTCGTTGGGGGCCTCGACGGCGGGCGGCGCGGCCCTGGCCCTTCTCGGGGCATTCTCCCCCGCAGCGGGCGGGGCCACGGCATGCGTGCTCGCCGTGGCGGGCGTGCTGTCCTGCGGCATGTACTCGCCCGCGTTTCTCGTTGGCGCGCTCACGGCGCTCGCCCTTCTCGCATGGCGCGCGGCGACGGCCCGCGGCCAGGGCCTCTCCCATGCAGCGCTTCTGCTCCCGGCCTCGCTGGGCTCGCCGTTTGCGGGAGCATCCGTGGCAGGGGCCACGCTTGCACCCGCGGCCGCGCTCGCAACCGGCGCGGTGGGGGCGGCCCTTCAGCTTGTCGTCGCACAGGTCCCACAGGCGGCGTCCGGCGACGCGCTCGCCGCAGCCGTCCTGCAGACGCTCTCGCACGCCGGCCCGTGGCTCGCGATCGCGGGCTGCGCGCTCGGCGCCTGGCTTGCGTCGCTTGTGGGAGGCCGACGCGGTGGGGCCAGGGGCGTGGCGGGTCAGGCGGCGTGCGCGACCGTTCTCATCGCCACCCAGGTCCTCGCGGCCAGAGTGGAGAATGGCGGGTTATGGGCGGCGCCTGACGCGGCGGGTATAGCAGTTGCGGTAGTCTGTGCAGTACTTGTGAGCATTGTCATCTCGACCATCGGCCCCTCGCCGAGACATACGGAGGATGAGTAGCGTGAACTTCCTTAACGTCTTTGAGCAGCGCGTCGGCAGCCTGTTCGGCGCCACGGCGCAGGGTCTCACCGCCCCGTTCTCCTTCAAGAAGCTTGCCAAGAAGGCCGCCCGCGAGATGGAAGCCGAGACCTACGTCATCAACGGCGTGGACACCGCACCGGCCCTCTACACCATCCTCGTCTCCAGCGAGGACGACCTTGCCATGCGTCCGCTCTACGCGCAGATCACGAAGGAGACCGCGCAGTTCATCGAGGGCCAGGCACAGGGCAAGGGCTACGCCTTCGTGGGCAGGCCCGTCGTTCGATTCATGGCAGACCCGTCGCTCAAGAGCGGCAAGTTCTCCGTCTTTGCCGAGAACGTTGACGCGCAGACCCTCAATCGACTCCGCGAGGAGGAGGCCCTGTTCCTCGGCGTGGGGAGCTCGCGAGGCGGCCTCGGCGGTGCCGCCGGCCAGCGCGCGCCCCAACCGCAGCCCCAGCCGGCGGCGCGCGGCCTTCGCCCGATTCCCCAGCCAGCCATGGCAAAGCCGTCCCCGGCAGACAGCATGTCCGCCGGCCTGGACGTCATGCCCCAGGAGGCCGTGCTCGACGCCGAGCAGGCGCTTCTCGCCCGCG
>USHZ01000137.1 GCA_900554595.1 uncultured Collinsella sp.
ACCCGCGATATCCACCTTGAAAGGGTGGCGTCCTTGGCCGCTAGACGATGGGGACAGCGGGAAAGAGTATAGCAGACTTTTTTGCCGGCGCGTATATCGTTGGCAAACTGGAAAACCACCACAAAGGTGCCTGTCCCCTTTGTGGTGGTGAGGTGCTAGGGGAGAAGCTTCATGGCGGCGTCGTGGGCGGCGTGCTCGTAGGTGTCGTCGAGGGGCTTGAGCGGCAGCAGGGCTGTGGCCTGCGCATCGCCGCGACGCTCGAGGGCGTGGGTAATGAGCCAGTCGGCGAGCTCGGGGTTCTTGGGCAGTGCCGGTCCGTGTAGGTACGTGCCGATGACTCCCTTGTAGATCAGACCCTCAAAGCCATCGTCGCCGTTGTTGCCGGTGCCCGCGACGACGGACGTTCCGAGCGGCGTGGCCTCTGTATCGAGCAGGGTGCGGCCGCCGTGGTTCTCGAATCCCACAAAGGGCTCAGGCGCCAGGTCGGTCTTGACGGCGACGTTGCCGATCAGGCGGTCGGAGCCGCGCACAGTCTCGGCGGCAATGACGCCCAGGCCCTCAATGCGATCGTCGCCCATGTAGTACGAACGGCCGAGCAGCTGATAGCTACCACAGATGGCAAGCAGTGTGCCGCCGTCCTCAACATAGGCCGCAACCTTGTCTTTTTGAGCGAGCAGCTCGTGCGCCACGGCCAGCTGGTCGCGATCGGAGCCGCCGCCCATCATGACGATATCGGCATCATGCAGATCGAGCACCTCGCCCATGCGGACCTCGTCCACGCGAACGGGGATGCCGCGCCAGGCGCAGCGGCGCTCGAGGGCAATGACGTTTCCGCCGTCGCCATAGAGGTTGAGGGCATCGGGATACAGGTAGACGATGCGCAGCGGGCGCGAGAGCTCGACCGGCGCGACGCCGACGGGGACGGCGCTGCCATCGGCGCACGTTGCGGCGTGGGCGGCAACCGTAGCCGCATCGGTGCCTTTGAGCCCGTCGAGCTCCTTGACTAGCGGCGGAAAGGCCGAGTAGTTGGCGACGGCATAGAAAGTGTCGCCGGCGGCTTCATCCGCAACGGCACCGATCGCCTGCTCGATATTCGAGATAATCGTGGCATCGATGCCGGCGTACTTGAGGCGTACCTGCATGTCGTGTGCGCGCGTGCCGCCGGCAAAGGCGACAAGCCCCGTTGTGTCGGCGATGCGCTCAAAGTCGACGTCGTAGATCCACGATACATCGTGGCCGTCGGCGTCATTGTCGTTGAGGAAGAAAGCGCAGAGTCTGCCGCCTGCCGTCTTGATGGACTGGATTTGTCGATCGAAGCCTACGGGATTCTTGGCCAGGTTTGCCTCGACGGTACGGCCGGCGATCTCCCAGCGGCCCATACGCCCGCCGGCGGGGACGTAGGCATCGAGCGTGGGCTGCAGATGCGCTGCGTCCACGCCCAGCTCGTGGGCGGCGAAGAAGGCTGCGGCTACGTTGTAGACCATGTACAGGCCGTTGTAGCGCGTGGCGATGTGCGTTGCGGGTGCGTTGGTATCGGGTCCAAAGACCAGGTCAAAGCCGTAACCGTCGCAGCCGAGCTCCACGCCCGTCACGCGACGGACCAGCCCAGGGCGGGCCCAGCCGCACGAGGGGCAATGGTATGCGCCAAGCTGGCCGTACTGCACATAGTCGTACTCCAACGGCGCATTGCACTGCGAGCAAAAACGCGAGTCGCTAATGCGATCGGACTCGGTGCCCGTGGCGCCGTCGATGCCAAAGGCGATGCTTGCATTGGGAACGCGCGCGGCGATTGCGGCACACAGCGGGTCGTCTGCGTTGTAGATGAGCGTTGTTGCCGGAGAGAGCTCCAATGCATGGGCGATGACGTCTTGGGTATGGTCGATCTCGCCGTAGCGGTCTAGCTGGTCGCGGAACAGGTTGAGCAGCACAAAGTACGTCGGCTTGAGCTTGGGCAGAACGCGTACGGTGTAGAGCTCGTCGCACTCAAAAACGCCCACGCGCTTGCCGCTGCTGGTGTGCTTAAGGCCGCCGCGGGCCTCGAGCAGAGCACCCACCACACCAGGCTCCATATTGTTGCCGGCACGGTTGCACACCACGGTAGCACCGCTGGCAGCAACGGCGTCGGCGATGAGGTTGGAGGTGGTGGTCTTGCCATTAGTACCGGTGATCACCACGCTGCGGTCGACCAAGCTCGCGAGGTCGCTTAGCAACTCGGGGTCGATCTTCATGGCGATGCGGCCGGGGAGTACGCCGCCCTGGCGCTTAAGGACGGAGCGCAGCCCCCAGCGGGCGATATCGCTCGAGGTGCAGGCGAGAGATGAGCGGAGGTTCATGAAGCCGTTCCTAACATAGATGACATGGTCGGGGTGATCGCGTCGCTAAAAGCCGTAGCGGCGCGCAAATTCCTGGGCAAGCTGCGATACGTCTTCGCAGGCGTTGGCCCAGGGGGCAAAGTCGGGGGTGTCCGAGATAATGCCGTCGGCTTCCCAAACCGCCTGGTGCGAGAGGTCCCAGGGGTCGCGCGGCTCGGGTCGGCAGGGAAGATACGGCGTCTGGTACATGGGGTTCAGCAAGAAGAACGCGCCGCCCTCGCAACGGTTAGCGAACTCACGCAGCGCGCGCGTCGCCGGGCGCATCTTGTTTGTTTTGAACAGCAGAATCGTGCGGGCGAGCAGGTACCAAGGAGAGTTTTCGAGTGCGTCTGCCCCCATCTGTTCCTCGAGCTGATGAGCCAGGGCAAAAAAACCGTCCTGGTCTTCCAAGCGGGCGAGGGCAAGCAACACGGTGCCGGCGGTCCGGGTGGGATAGCCCTCCGCCTTAAGGACACGGCGTGCGTAGTTGGCAGCAGCGCGGTAGCGGGCGCTCGCCATGCACAGCTGCGAGATGGCCTCGAGCGTGTGGAGCCACCCGATAAGCGCCGGCTCGCTTACGGTGAGGTCTGCTGCGGTGACACCGTCGGCCAAAACATTATTGGCCCAGTAGTGCGGGGCCTCCATATCAAACCCGGGCACGCTCTGTTGCAGGTAGTCGGCCGTGCTCGCCTCGAGCTTCATCAGGTCGCCCAGGCAGGCATCGACGGGCGTGTCCGCCAGGATGATGGCGAGCAGCTGCGCGTCGACGGCCAGTGCGTCGACGCGAACAATCTTGAGCAGCTCATCGCGCATGTCGTCGAACAGGCGGTTGCGCGTCTGCTCGAACTCCTCGTCGCTGCCCATGTCCTCGATGCGGCGAAGCTCGTCAAGCAAATGACGATGAACGCCGGCATAGGACAGCAACGCTTGGGCATGTTCGGTCTGCGCATACTTGTGAGGGTTTGCGCTGATGTCGTTATGGACAAGCTCGCGTGCTGCATCGGTGAGTTCGGGGTGCGATGCCAGATAGGTACGCTCCAGATAGGCGGGGATGTAGACGCTCGGATTCATTAGAGGTCTCCTCCCTTAAATGGAAGCCCCTGCTCGGCTGCACGCAGGATGCGCTCGTCGATCTGGGAGCGCACGATGTCGTTGGTGGCGACCCAGGCGGCAAAGCTGGCGTTGTCGGGCGCGCCTAGGCCCTCCTGCAGTACCGGCGTCGCCTCGGACAGGGCAAGGACAAGCTCATCGGTGGAGCCCACGCCCACGTTGACGCGGGCATAGACGCCATCGGGAAACTCGGTTTGGAAGTAGAGTGCTTCGGCCGCGTGCGGGCATGAGCGCACCAGGATGCGTAGGTAGTGTTCGGCGCCCTCGTAATCCAGCTCGCGCCAGGCAGCGCTCATCAGCGCGATGAGCGTCCACGGGTCCAGGTCGCGCTCTGCGTCCTTGGGACGGCGGCGCAGCGGCGTGTTGGCGAGATAGGGCACGGAGTGGGCGGAACGAAAACGCTTGAGCTCCTCGGCGGGGTATTCGAGCTTTGCCATGGCAAGCATCGCGGTGTGGCGGACGCCAGCGGGGTCGTTGGGCGCAAAGTCCAGGCTGCGATTCGCTGCATCCAACGACATGCGGTAGCGGCCGCTAATGAGCGCGCGAGATGCCAAGGCGGCAAGCCAGCGCAGGTAGGGACGGCGGGTCAGGTCGCCTGCGGCCTCACACTCGTAGGGGTCCTGCGCCGAGGCAATCTTGAGCGCCAGATCGTGCTCCACCTCGTCGCACTTGGACACCAGATACTGTACGTATTCCTCGTTGGATTCGGCGGTGAGCGCCGTCAGCATGCGCTGGGCATCCCAGTTGGCCGGATCGAGCGCGGCTGCCTCGCGGAGCATGTTCTCGGCTGCGGTCTCTTCTTGCTCTGCTTGGGCGTCGTCGGGGATAAAGGGGATGCGATAGTCGACAGCCTCGACGACCTTGGCAATCAGATGCCCAGCTCGGTCGCGATCGTGCACGATGAGCGGCGCGGGGTTACGGGTGAATTGTTCCATCAGACGCTCTACGGCGGCACCGTCGGTGAGTGGAATATTGTCGCGGCGCAAGGCCTCAAGAACGAGGCGATGGCAATCCTCTTGTATGGGGTCGAATGCCATGGAGCCTCCTTTGCTGCGGTTAGGGTTCAAATATCTCTATATAAGGTTCTAGTTTACCCGCATGTGACACACCGGGGGTGCCGCACTTGGACTTGCACCTTTGCACCACGAAGACGGATGTCGCACAAATGTCGGCGCCCTGGACGACCGAGTGGTATCACGGTGCCGCAAACGGTCGATTTTTGGCGGCGAACGGGGTGCATTTTGGAGGGGCACAGTCCTGCCTGGGATATGTAGTCAACCTTGATAAAACGTTTGCCCAGCTTGGGAGTATGAATGCTCCACAAGGGTCTTCAGGGATAGAAAAAACGTTTCATCATTGTTGGCTTTAGGTGAATAACTGACCAACCAGAACGGTAAAATAGTGTTTGTCTGAGCGTTGAGACGTTTAGACATCGCGCATTGTCGTCGCCGGCAACGCGCAAACGGTCCTAACGGAGCCAATTGGGTGCTCCGTTATATACGCAAGTCTAAGAGGGGCTTGTTTAGGAGGCACAGTATGGGACGTTTTACCAATCCTCGCGATCTGTACTTTGGTGAGGGCGCTCGCCACGAGGTGAAGAACCTCAAGGGCAAGAAGGCCATCATCGTTTCTGGCGGCAGCTCTATGCGCCGTGGCGGGTTCCTGCAGGACGTTGAGGCCGACCTCAAAGAGGGCGGCTTCGAGGTCAAGCTGTTCGAGGGCGTCGAGTCCGATCCGTCCATCGAGACGGTCATGAAGGGCGCCGAGGCCATGCGCGAGTTCGAGCCCG
>USHZ01000138.1 GCA_900554595.1 uncultured Collinsella sp.
CCGGCTGCGCAGCCGGAGTCATAGACCTTGCACTCGCCCTTGGAACCGGTAAACGTGGAGCCTTGGGCCTTATCGCCCGCGGCAACGACGTAGTAGCCATCGGAATCGCGCCAAAAGCCCTCGGAATCCTGGGTCCACTCGCCCGTGCGGTGATGGTAGAGTACGTTGCTGCTGTAATAAGTCTCGCGGCGGCCGTTATAGTTATTGACGCCGCTCGAGCGCGTCAGGCCCGAACCGTTCGCGTAATACGCAGCAGACGTGTAAGACGAGCCGGAGCCGGCGTTGTAATACGAAGCCTGAACGGCCTCAGCGGCCTCGGCTTCGGCGGCCGCGGCCTCGAGCGCCTCGCGCTTAGCATCCTCGAGCGCGGAGCGAAGCTCGTCGAGCTCGGTCGACTTGGCGTCGACCTCCCCCATCGTCAACAGGCTACCCGCACCGTCGATGCAACCCTGCAACACAGCGCGCTCGTCATCAGTAGCATAGTCGCCATACATATTCATAATGATCTGAGCGCGCATCTCCAGGGAATCGCGCTTTGCCCCCATCGAGGCGTTCCACTCCTGCATAGAGCCATAACCGTCGCCGCGGTAGTCGACGGGCTGCACCAGCGTCGCCTCGGACGGCGTTGATCCGACCGTATCGGATAGTGTTGCCGCGTGGGCATCAGTTGCGCCGGCGCCCGCCAAAAGTGCCACGGTCAGAGCGGCGGAAAGGGCGGCGGCTTTCGGTTTTCGTGAATCGATCCTCATGTAGCTGGAAACCTCCGTAGTGCGTTTTTGCTGCGTTTAAGCTGCGTGTGATTCGATCGCGCTGCATAGTACCCCGAGCAAATCGCGACCTGCGGTTTTTCTCAAAAGGCGCACGTCAATTGCGTAAAACTCACATCCGCTCAACAGGAGTTTTCCACAACTCGAATGCATAAAGCGTGTCAAAAACCCTGTTTTTGCACCCTCTCTATGCAAAAAAGGCGCCTGTGCAACCATTGTTCGCACAGGCGCCTTGAGCAGGCATTTTATGCAGTTATACCTATCGAGTCGCAAGGGGTCCTTGCACAAGTCGCCTTACTCGTCCAGCGAGGCGAAGGCCTGCTTCAGGTCCCAAATGATATCCTCGGCGTTCTCGGTGCCGATAGAAAGACGGATCGTGGAGGGCGTGATGTTCTGCTCGGCGAGCTCCTCGGCAGAGAGCTGGGAGTGCGTGGTGGTAGCCGGGTGCACGACGAGCGACTTGACGTCCGCCACGTTGGCGAGCAGCGAGAACACCTGCAAGTGATCGATGAACTTCCAAGCTGCCTCCTGGCCGCCCTTGATCTCAAAGGTAAAGATCGAGGCACCGCCACGGGGGAAGTACTTCTGATAGAGCTCGTGATCGGGATGCTCAGGCAGACTCGGGTGGTTCACCTTGGCGACGTGGCTGTCACCAGCCAGGAACTCAACGACCTTCTTGGTGTTCTCGACATGACGGTCGACGCGCAGCGACAGAGTCTCGGTGCCCTGGAGCAAGACCCAGGCGTTGAACGGGCTGATGCAGGCGCCCTCGTCACGCAGCAGGATAGCGCGGACATAGGTTGCGAAGGCGGCGGGACCGGCAGCCTCGGCAAACGAAACACCATGGTAGGAGGGGTTGGGCTCAGCGATCTGGGCGTACTTGCCACTCGCCTTCCAATCGAAGTTACCGCCGTCGACGATCACACCGCCCAGCGAGGTGCCGTGGCCGCCGATGAACTTGGTTGCGGAGTGGACGACGATGTTGGCTCCATGCTCCAGCGGACGGAACAGATACGGGGTGCCGAAGGTGTTGTCGACGACAACCGGCAGACCGTGCTTCTTGGCGACCTCGGAGATGGCGTCGATGTTGGGGATGTCGGAGTTGGGGTTGCCGAGCGTCTCGAGATAGATGACCGTGGTGTTGTCCTTGATGGCACCCTCGACCTCTTCCAGGTTATGGGCATCGACAAACGTGGTCTCGACGCCAAACTGGGAAAGCGTATGCTCCAGCAAGTTGTAGGAACCGCCGTAGATAGTCTTCTGAGCCACCACGTGGTCACCGGCCTGGGCAAGAGCCTGCAGGGTATAGGTGATGGCGGCGGCACCGGAGGCGACGGCAAGACCCGCCACGCCACCCTCGAGTGCGGCGATACGGTCCTCGAAGACGCCCTGGGTGGAGTTGGTCAGACGGCCGTAGATGTTACCGGCGTCGGCAAGACCAAAGCGGTCGGCGGCGTGCTGGGAGTTGCGGAACACATAGCTCGTGGTCTGGTAGATAGGCACGGCGCGGGAGTCGGATGCGGGATCGGCGCTCTCCTGGCCAACGTGCAGCTGCAGGGTATCGAAACCAAAGGTGTGCTCGGGGTTGTTGATGAACTGGCTCATGATGATCTCCTTGATCGAACGAAAGTAAATAAAAAGAGAGAATGTAAGTCGCTGTCTCCTGATCACGCCGACGGGCGCAAACAGGAGCCCGGCATTCGTCTTGGTAAGCAATTCATATGCGGGCCTCCTTTCGCGTCCCGGTTCCGTAGTTGGCTTAATTACCTACCGCCTTTGTGTGTTTTGAATAGTACGAGCATTGTCTCCCTCGGTCAATCACTTAAAAGCGCTAACTTGTTATCTGTTTTATAGATAACAATCGAAAGGATGGCGTCGATGACCCTTCAGCAGCTTCGCTTTCTGATTGCCGTGGCAGAGTCCGGCTCAATCAACGCCGCAGCTCAGCGCCTCTATACGGCACAGTCCAATATCTCCAATGCCGTCAAAAGCCTGGAACAGGAGCTCCATCTGGAGATCTTTACGCGCTCCAGCCGCGGCGTCACGCTCACCAACGACGGCACCGAGCTTTTGGGCTATGCGCGCCAGGTCGTAGAGCAGGCCGACATGCTCGAGGCACGCTACGAGGACGGCGGCACCCCGCAAGCCCGCCTCGCCATTTCCGCCCAGCACTACGCCTTTTCGGTCGAGGCCTTTGTCAACGTGGTCGAGCGCTGCCGCGACAGCAAGTTCGAGTTCATCATGCGCGAGACCACCACATCGCAGATCATCGATGACGTCCGTGCGTTTCGCAGCGATATCGGCATTCTGTATCTGGATGACTTTAACGCCCGCGTTCTGCAGAAGGCCTTCGCCGATGCCCGTGCAAGCTTCCATCCCCTCTTCGACGCGACGGTCCACGTCTTCGTTAGCGAGCGCCACCCACTCGCACGCCGCCCCCAGCTGTCCCTTGCCGACCTCACGCCCTATACGCGCTACAGCTTTGAGCAGGGAACCTCAAACTCCTTCTATTACGCCGAGGAACCCTTTAGCTATATCCCTTGCGACCGCAACATACGAATCTCGGACCGCGGAACACTTACTAACTTACTTATCACGTCGAACGGTTACACCCTGTCGACCGGTGTCCTCTCCAATGAAATGCAATGGGGTATGGCATCGATCCCGTTAGCAGACGCCCCAACGATGCACGTTGGCTACATCATGCACGACGAGCGCAAACCCTCTCTCCTCTTGCAGCAATACCTCGACGAGCTCAATCGCATCATCCATGCCAACTAGCTGTCGGAAGACGGGGTAGAAATCGTAGATTGTTAGCCCCCGGCGGGCATGGCGCTACAATGGTCACTCACATGAAACGCACTCAACGAAAGGAAGCCCGTGAAGGTCATCATCTATACCGACGGCTCGGCCCGATCAAATCCGGGACGCGGCGGCTACGGCGCCGTGCTCAAATACACCAACCCCGCCGGCAAGACCTTTACCTCCGAGCTTTCGCGCGGCTACGCCAAGACCACCAACAACCGCATGGAGCTCATGGCCGTTATCGTGGCGCTCGAGGCACTCAACCGCCCCTGCGAGGTCGAAGTCCATTCCGACTCACAGTACGTCGTCAACGCCTTTAACAAGCACTGGATCGACGGCTGGAAAAAGCGCGGATGGAAAACCGCCAACAAGCAACCCGTCAAGAACCGCGACCTGTGGGAGCGCCTACTCACCGCCAAAAGCAAGCACAAGGTTGAGTTCATCTGGGTTAAGGGTCACGCCGGTCACGAGCTCAACGAGCGCTGCGATGAGCTCGCCACCACGGCGGCCGACGGCAGCAACCTCGATATCGACACCGGCTTTAACGAGAGCGACCTGTAATAGCGTTTTCGCGCAGCTTTATATCCCCACGCGCTACACTCATCCTGTAGACCAAACAACGCAAGGGGGACGTATGCTGCGCATCGCGACCATCGGCACATCCATGATCACCGACGACTTTATCCAAGTCGTCAACGCCAACGACCAAGCCGCGTTTGTGGGCGCGCTTTCACGCGATGCCAATCGCGGTGCTGCCTTTACCGCCGAGCGCGGTGGCGAGCGAAACTTTACCTCACTCGATGAGCTTACGGCAGCCGCCGACGTCGACGCCGTCTATATCGGCAGCCCTAACGCGCTTCACTACGAGCAGGCCCTTGCCTGCATCGCCGGTGGCAAGCACGTCATCGTCGAGAAGCCCTTCTGCGCCACCGAAGCGCAGGCGCTGGAAGTCTTCCGCGCTGCCGAGGCAGCAGGTGTCGTGGCCCTCGAGGCCATGCGTCCCCTCCACGATCCCGCCTTCCACGCCATCGAAGACGCCCTGGGCGAGATCGCCCCCATCCGCCGCGCCTCATTGCGCTTTGGCAAATATTCCTCGCGCTACAACGAGATTCTCGCGGGACGCGCCACCAATATCTTCGACTGCAATATGGCATCGGGTTCCCTCATGGACATTGGCGTCTACACCGTCGAGCCCATGGTCGAGATTTTCGGTATGCCCTCCGGCCTTACGAGCATAGCTACTCTGCTCGACCCCACCACGCGACAGCTCACGCACGGCCCCATCGACGGCTGCGGATCCATCCTCGCCAGCTACGGCGGTGGCCGTATCTCCGTCGAGCTCGCGCACTCCAAAATAACAAATGACCTGCTGCCCTCGCAGATCGAAGGCGAGCGTGGCACTATCCAGATCGACCATCTGTCCACGCCCCGCAACGTCCGCATCGACTATCGCGGCGATGTCGTACGCGGCTCGGCGACCGAGGCACCGCGCGAACAGGGCGACAACGGCCGCGTGCTCGACCTGCCCAAATCGAGCAACACTATGGAATACGAACTCACTGACTTTATCAGCGCCATCGGCGGTATCGATAGCGTAAAGGAAGAGATTTGGGAGACCCCGGCGGGACGCCACGAGCTCGGACACTACCGCGATGTCACGCTCGTCTCA
>USHZ01000139.1 GCA_900554595.1 uncultured Collinsella sp.
AGCTCGTCGATCCCGACGGTGGTATAGATAGCCTTTTGCATTACTCGGCCTCCTTTGCAGCGGCGGGCGTCTCAGCAGGTGCGTCGCCAGCGGCGGGCTTCCCGGCAGGCACGTCACCGGCACCAACAGCCCCGGCCCCCGCAGCCACAAACCCGTCCTCGCCCAGCTCAACGCCACCATCCCAGGTAGCGGCACCGCCCACGGTGAGTGGATCGCCACCGGCGCGCATCACGGCCTCCTTCTGGTCCAGGATGCTGCACGCCTCCACGATGGCATCGATCACCGTCTCGGGGCGAATGGCACACCCGGGCGCGTACACGTCCACGGGAATCGCGCGGTCCACGCCGCCGATCACGTTGTAGGCATCGCGGAACACGCCGCCCGAACACGCGCAGATGCCGCAGGCCACCACGCACTTGGGCTCGAGCATCTGGTTGTAGATCTGGCGCACGACGGGCAGGTTCTGGGCATTAACCGAACCCGTCACCAAAAAGATATCCGCATGCTTGGGGTTGCCGGTGTTGACCACGCCAAAGCGCTCCGCATCGAACAGCGGCGTGAGCGAGGCCAGCACCTCGATATCGCATCCGTTGCAGCTCGAGCCGTCGTAATGAATAACCCACGGCGAGCGCGACATTTTATGATCCATGGATGCCGCCTCCTAAATAAACACGTCGACGAGGATGGGCATAAGGTTGAGCAGGCCAAACACCAGCGCCACGCCCCAGCCGAGCTTAAAGCAGCTGCGCCAGGTGCTGCGTGCGAAGGTGTTGTCGATCAGCACCTCGACAAAATACGTCGCAACCATCACGACCAAGGCGACCACCCAGCTCACCGGGTTGTCCCAAACAAAGAACATCCCCACCCACATCAAAAACAGCACGGTCTCGCACCAGTGCATAAGGGTCATCTTGGCCAGCGTGCCGCCGCTCATCTCGGTGGCGACGCCCTGGACAATCTCCTGATGCGCGTGATGCGAGTACGAAAGGTCAAACGGCGACTTGCGCAGCTTGATGGTAAGCACCGCGAGCAGTGCGAGGAAAATAGGCGCGCTGTACACGATGATGGGGGCCGACTGCCCCGTCACGGCGATGGAATCGAAGCTATCGGTGGCAAGGTACAGGCCCACGCTCATCAGCAGAACAGCGGGCTCGTAACTCATAACCTGCAGCAACTCACGATCGGCACCAACCTGGGCAAACGGGCTTTGCGTCGAGGCGGACGCCAACACCACAAAGATCGCGGCGAGCGTCACCATAAAAGCGCACAGCAGCGTGTTGGAACCCGACACAAAGATGCCGCCGCCCACCACGGTAAAGATGAGCGCGCACGCCATGTAGGTATCATCCATGGTGTTTACGCTGGCAGGGGCTTTGCGCAGGAGCTTGGCCACATCGTAGAACGGTTGCAGCAGACGCGGCCCCACGCGGCCCTGCATGCGAGCCGAAAGTTTGCGGTCAAGACCGTCGATCAGGCCGCCCACAAGCGGCGCAATCAAGGCAAACGCCACGGTGCCTATAAAGATGCCCACGACGCCCGAGCCTTCGAAATACTTGCCGCGCAGCACCGAGGGCGCGCTCATGGCAAGTCTCTCGGGCCCAATCCACGCGCAACACAGCAGCGCGAACAGGATAATGCTGCAGCACACGACGCTACCCGCGGGGCCGATACGCTTCTCGCCAAGGGCGTCCTCCGAGTACCAATTGCGCTTTTCGGCCTTCACCTCGTGTCCCATCGAGCCGCGGAAATGGCGGTAATTGTCGGTTCCCACACCCGAAAGATATACGTTTACGTGCGGTTTGTTGCTCACGCGGAACGACGTCAGCAGCACCACGGCGATAAACGCCACGATAACCACCATCAGATACATGGCGTCCTTGCCAATAACGTACGGCACGCGGCCAAACACCATGGCCAAGTAAGGCGACACCAGGCCGCTCGAGATGAGCGGGAACGCCACGCAGCACAAAATCAGCAGCGCAGCGATGGTGTTGAGGGCCATCCATTCGGTCTTATGGACATTGACCTCGACGTTTTGAGCCGTGGGGTCGACGCCCGAAAGCTTGGCAAGCCACTTGCCCCAGAAGAAGAACGTCGCGGCCGAGCCAAAGGCAAGCACCATGATCATGAGCACGTTGCCAGTCTGCGCGAACGCCACCAGGGCACCCCACTTGGACACGAGCATGCCAAACGGCGCCACGAACATGCCCATAATGCCCAGCATCATCAGGCGCGTCAGGTGCGGCATGCGGCTGAACATACCGTCCATGTCCTCGATATTGCGGCTGCCGATATGATGCTCGGCGGTGCCCACGCACAGGAACAGCAGCGACTTGGCCACCGTGTGGAACAGGATCAGGAAGATGGCGGCCCACACGGCCTCGGGCGCGCCAACGCCCAGGCAGGCACTGATGAGGCCCAGGTTGGAGATGGTGGAGTACGCAAGCACGCGCTTGGCGTTGCTCTGCGAGATCGCCATGAGGGCAGCGAGCAAAAACGTGATGGCACCCACACTTGTGACCATAAAGCCGGTCACGGGATAGATGGCATAGAGCGGGCTCAGCTTGACCATGAGGAACACGCCGGCTTTGACCATGGTGGACGAGTGCAGCAGGGCGCTCGTGGGAGTGGGGGCAACCATGGCACCGAGCAGCCAGGTATGGAACGGCATCTGCGCGGCCTTGGTAAGGGCGGCGAGCGACAGCAGAATGACTGGCATCACCAGCAGCGCGGATTGCGCGGTTCCGGCGCCGGAAAGCTCGATCATGCCCGAGATGGTCAGCGGCATGCCGTTGACGTGCAGGTACATGAGTCCGGCCAAAAACGCGATGCCGCCCAGCATGTTGAGGATGATCTGGGTGAAGGCGTTCTTGATGGCCTCGGGCGTGCGCGTGTAGCCAATCATGAGGAACGAGCACACGGTGGTGATTTCCCAGCCGCAGAACAGCCACTCCAGGTTGTCACTCGTCACGATGACGAACATGGCCGAGAGGAACAGGAACATAAGCGCCAGGAACTGCGGGCGACGGTCGGGCGCGGTCTGCCCGCGCAGCGCGGCCTCGTGCTCGTCATGGGCCTGGAAGTCCTTCATGTAGCCCAGGGCATACACGCAGATTAGGCTGCCGACGATGCCGACGGCGAGGACCATGATCACGCTCATGTAGTCCAGGTAGAGCGGCGTCGCCGTGACGGCTTCGGCCGCAGGCAACGTCATGGCTGCAAAGGCGAGCGAGCCCACCAGCTGGACTATGCCGAGCACCGTGGTAAGCGCGTTCCTATATTTGTACGCGTTGTACAGGATGACGGCGCACAGGATGACATCGATGGCGGAGCTGATGATCGAGAGCACATGCGAGGTGCCGGGGGCAACCTCAAAGCTCTGCGGACCCGTGCCAAAAAACATGACGGCGACTACAACTGTCACCGCCATAATAATGCCGGAACCTATGAGCCCCACCGCATCGCGGGCGCGGTCACCGTGCGCGAGCAGCATGCCCAGCGCCGGTACCAGCGGAAACAGGGTAAGAAAATACAGTAGCGTCATACCATCACTCCCCCATGCAAAAACGCTGCAATTGTTTAACGTTATAGCTCAATTGAGGAGCATCGGCGGCAGGTTTTCGGTCAACTGGGGAGTTTTAGGCGTACGGGGCAAGGGCACGTCCGCTTAGGAGCAGAGAGACGACGCCCCCTATCGCAGCGACGGGCGCACGGGCCACTGCACGCGGTTTATTAACCACTTTGGAGGATGTTCCGATAGGCTCGCGGCGGTCCAAAAAGCTGGCGCGGCAAGAAAAATGCGCCCCCGCGGGCGCACCCTCTTGCTACTCTGCCTGCTTATCGCGCGGCTTGCGACCGCGCGGCTTATCGACCAGCGCGGACTCACCGCTCTCGCGATACTGGCGGCACCAAGCCTTGACCGAAGACTCGCTGGGGATCTTGTGCTTGATCATGGCCTCGCGAACCGTCAGGCCGTTTTCCAGACGGTCCTTAACCACGGCGAGCTTTACGTCATACGAATAGGTGTGATGACGAGCGCCCGCGTTGAGCACGGCGTCGGCACCGCCCACGGCATATGCGCGGGCCCACTGACGAGCCGTGGCCTGGGGAATGCCAAGCTTTGCGGCAAGGGCGCGGTGACCGACCCCCTCTTGGAGGATCTCGACGGCGCGCTGCCTAACCTCGGGCGCATGCGTACGAGTCCTTGTTGCTTCTGACATACCTGCCACTTCTACTTCTTAGCCTTAAACGTTAAATTGCTTTCTTACGTGCGAGTTAGATAGTAGCATTTTACTGTTTGTTCAAAGCAGTTAATTAAAATAGACGCGGCGTTATCTGGGCATTTGACACCAATTTACGACATTTCTTTATCGATTATTTACGCTGGTAGCTAGCTCGCAGCCAATCGTCATTCGCTTGCCAACAAAATTGACATCTCTTTATGTCCTTTGGTATAGAAGATATAATTATTAACCCCTCCCCAAATAATTTTGAGCGGTCTGCAAGGCAGTAGGCGTCCTCACACCTCATGATTAGTGCGCATTGCCATCCACCGGAGCAAAACAAAAAGGGCGGGACCTGCTGCGCTTGCAGACCCCGCCCCGGTTGACACCCGATGGGACGCAGTCGGGCGAGGCGGATCCGTGCTACCGCCCCGCCTGGCCGCGAAGTTAACTACAGCTCGTTGGCCGCATGATATGCCGTGCGGATGGCGCTGGCAATGTCGGCGGTGCGATCGCCCGAGCAGTCGCCCACGCAGGTCACGGGCACCGTCACGCCGTCCAAGTCAAACGCGTTGGCCTTGGAGCCCACGGCCATCACCACGTAATCGCAGGCGATCTTCACCGGCTCCTCGGCGCCGTCCTCGGTGGTGCGAACGGCCTCCACGCCCTCGTCGGTAATGGCGGTCAGGCGGGTCTTAACATGCTGCTCCACGTTGTGCTCGGCAAAGTCGCTCATAATCAGCGGCAGAATGGTCTCGGACTCGCCCGCGGCAATCTTGTCGAGCATCTCCACGATCGCTACCTCGCAGCCGTGCTGCAGCAGGTACTCGGCAGTCTCGGTGCCCACCAGGCCACCGCCAATGACGGCGACGCG
>USHZ01000140.1 GCA_900554595.1 uncultured Collinsella sp.
CCGTTGCGGTTTGAGTTCTTTGGCGACGAGGTCGAGCTGATTGCCGAGATCGATGAGGTCACCGGCGAGATGTTGCGTGAGTACGAGGCCATTCCCGTGTGGCCGGCCTCGCACTACGTGACCGAGAAGCCTAAGGTCAAAGCGGCTCTGAAATCAATCAGCGAAGAGTGCGAGAAGCGTGTGGCCGAGCTCAAGGCGACTGATAAGCTGCTCGAGGCACAGCGTCTGCAGCAGCGCACCGACTATGATCTCGAGATGCTCGAGACCATGGGTTTTTGTAACGGCATCGAGAACTACTCGCGTCATCTGGACGGTCGAAAACCGGGCGAGCCGCCGTTTACCCTGATCGATTACTTTCCTAAGGACATGCTCTGCATCATCGACGAGAGCCATGTAACGGTGCCGCAGATCCGCGGCATGCACGAGGGCGATCGCTCGCGTAAGGTGACGCTGGTGGAGCATGGTTTTCGTCTGCCTTCGGCACTCGATAACCGCCCGCTTCGTTTCGATGAGTTTGAGGCGAGAATTCCCCAGTTCATCTACGTTTCGGCCACGCCGGGAGACTATGAGCTGCGGGTGAGCCAGAACGACGTTGAACAGATCATTCGTCCGACCGGCCTGCTCGACCCCAAGATCGATGTGCGTCCGGTTCGTGGGCAGATTGACGATCTTGAGGACGAGATTCGCGAGCGCGTTGCCCGCAAGGAGCGCGTGCTGGTGACCACGCTCACCAAGCGCATGGCCGAGGACCTGACCGACCATCTGCTTGATGCCGGCATTAAGGTCAATTACATGCACTCCGATACAGCGACGATGGACCGTGTCGAGATCCTGCGAACGCTGCGCGAGGGAAAGATTGATGTTCTCGTTGGCATCAACCTGCTCCGCGAGGGTCTAGACCTTCCCGAGGTCTCGCTGGTGGCAATTCTCGACGCTGACAAGGAAGGCTTCTTGCGCAATCGCCGTTCGTTGATTCAGACGATTGGCCGTGCGGCCCGTAATGCCGACGGCGAGGTCATCATGTATGCAGACGTTGTGACCGATTCGATGAAAGAAGCCATCGAGGAGACGCAGCGCCGTCGCGAAATTCAGATGGCATATAACGAAGAGCATGGCATTGTGCCCAAGACGGTCCGCAAGGCCATTAACGACATTTCGAGCTTTATTGCCGAGGCCGAAAAGACTGTGGGCTCGAAGGGACGCTCGAGAGGCGATTCGCTGGGTCACGGTGCGTTCTATACACCCGACGAAAACGGCGAGGGCGCCGCGCCGGAGACGGTGGCAACCGAGCAGACGCTTGCCGAGCAGCTGGAAGGGCTACCGCATGACGAGCTCGTGCGGATTGTCGAGACCATGGAGGAAGACATGCGTAACGCTTCCGCCGCCATGGACTTTGAGGAGGCGGCACGTCTGCGCGATGCCGTCGTTCAGATTCGGGCGATGCTTGAGGGCGCATCTGAGGACGAAACGATCGAGCGTTTGCGTTCGCAGGCTCGCAAGGGTTCTACCTTTGCATCGGGCAGAAAACGCCAGGGTGCACGATTCAGGAAGTAGCGAACAGGCCCCGAGTTCCCTGTGGAGCTCGGGGCCTGTGTCGTTCGGACGCGGGAGTTCGTGCGCTAGAGGTCTGCTATCAGCGCCTCAGCGCAACGGATGCCGTCGGTGGCGGCACTCATGATGCCGCCGGCATATCCGGCACCCTCGCCGCAAGGGTAAAGGCCCGGAGTCGACACGGCGTGGCATGTTCGATCGCGGGTGACGGTGACCGGGGAGCTCGAACGCGTCTCCACGCCAGTGAGGACCGCATCGGGGCGGTCATAGCCACGCAGTTTCTTACCGAGCAGGGGAATTCCCAAACGAAGCGATTCGACGATATGCTGCGGGAGGGCATCGTCGATCGCCGTCCAGGTCACGCCAAGTGGATAGGTTGGTTTTACCTTTCCGGGTGCCGTGCTGGCGCGTCTAGCAAGGAAATCTCCGACGAGCTGTGCCGGCGCGTTCCAGTTGGAGCCACCCAGGCGATAGGCGGCTCGCTCGCAGGCGCGCTGGAGTTCAATGCCTGCGAGTGGATCACCGCCGGGAAGGTCGTCAGGTGTGACGTTAACGAGTAGGGCGGCATTTGCGTTGCGCCCGTCGCGGGCATTGAGGCTGGCACCGTTGACGCACAGATGGCCCTGCTCGGAAGAAGCCGCGACAACCTGTCCGCCGGGGCACATGCAAAACGAGAACACGCTGCGGCCGTTGGGGAGATGGGCGACAAGCTTGTAGGGGGCTGCTCCGAGTGCCGGGTGCCCCGCCGAGGGGCCATATTGGGCACGGTCGATGTCGCGCTGTGGATGCTCGATGCGCACACCCATGGCAAAGGTCTTTTGCGCGAGGGCAACGTTATGTTCTTTGAGAAGCTCGAATACGTCGCGGGCGGAATGGCCGCAGGCGAGAATGAGGTGCTTTGTGGCGATTGCCTCGTTTGTGGTTTCTTGGGGCGTTTGGACATCGATGCCGGTGATGGCGCCAGATCCATCGGTTCGAATATTGACGAGCTTTGTTCGATAGCGGACGGTTCCACCGAGCCGCTCGATGCGCTGGGAAATGTTGGTGACGACGGTGGGGAGGATATCGGAGCCAATGTGCGGCTTGGCGTCCCACAGGATGTCGCGAGGTGAGCCCGCTTCGACGAAGGTCTCGAGAATCAGTCGATGGGCAGGATTCTTGGTTCCCGTGTTGAGCTTGCCGTCCGAGAAGGTCCCTGCGCCGCCCAGGCCAAATTGAATATTGCTTTCGGGGTCGAGGATACGCTCCTTAAGAAAGAGGTCAATCGCTTCCGAGCGGCGAAGTGCGGGGTCGCCGCGCTCGATGAGCAGGGGTTTAAGGCCCGCTTCGGCAAGGGTCAGGGCGGCGAAGAGACCGGCGCAGCCGGCGCCGACAACGACGGGACGCCCCTTGGGTGCATTCGGGACAGGGTTGGGGAATGAAGGAGCCTCGCCGTCTACCATGCGGATGCGCGAGCGGTTGCGCTCGGCGACGCGGTCGACCAACTCCTGCTCGAGTCGGGAGCTTGTCAGCTCAACTCGAAAGCTCAAAATAAAATGGACATCTAGCTTTTTACGGGCGTCGATTGACTTGCGATGGAGCTCAATGGCTTTAATCTGGGAATCCTCGCATCGCAGGGCTCGTTTGACGGCGCGTCTGCCAACAGCAAGGCAGGCGGTTTCGTCGCCGGCCTCATCGAGTGACGCGTGGACTTGGGTGATTTCGATCATCGAGGTCTCCTTAGATGCAAGAAAGAGGCCGCCCGGTGTCCCAGACGGCCCGAATGCGTTTTGATTATAGACTGCGCGGCTATAGGCTGCTTGCAGCGCGAATACCCGAGATCCAAGCCCAAGCAAGGTTGAAACCGCCGCAATCGGCATCGATGTCAAGCGCCTCGCCACAGATGTAAAGTGGGGCGCCTGCCGCGTTGCTCACGCAGAGGTCGGGAGCCGAGACGCTCTCGATGGGCACGCCGCCGCGCGTGACCTGGGCCGAACGCTCCTCTGTCGTTCCCTCGACGAGCAGCTTAAAGTGCTTGAGGATTGAGACCAGATGGATGACGTCGTACGACCCGGGGTGGCACCGTTCGAATGCGGTGCAGACAACGTGAGAGAGCTGCGGGGCGAGGATGCCGTCGAGCCAGCGGGGGTCGCGGGGCGAAAAGCCGCCGAGCAACTCAACTCGCTGGTTGAGCATATCGAGTAACTCGTCTTTGGAGAGGTCGGGGAAAACGTCGAGCAGAATCGTGTCGCCGCGCTGGACGCGACGGGAGAGGTTAAAGGCGGCAACGCCCGAGATGCCAAAGGTTCGGAAGAGCACTTCGCCGTCTTCGCGCCAGAGCTCCTCGTGATTGCGGGTGAGCGTCAAACGGGCGCGGACGCGAAGGCCATCCAGCGTCTTGAGCGCAGTCTGGTCGCCGAAGACCGATGCCGACACGGGGCAGAGGACGGGGCGCTGCGGTGTGAGGAAAAGATTGAACGTCTTCGCGATGTCGGCAGGGTTGCCGCCCGTAGCGATAATTACGGCCTTTGCCTGCAGCGTCTCGTCCGTGCGAGGGGTGTCGGCGAGCGCCTTTCGAAGCGAGCGGAGTTCCGATTTTCGGTCGTCGTGCTTTTTTGCCTTGAGTGCTCGCGCGGGACGGTCTATTTGGAGTGCCCAGCCCTCGGGAGCTTTGAATGCCGAGGCAACGTTTGCTCCACAGATCAAGGTGATACCCAGGTGATTGCAAGCGTTGAGAAGCGCATCGCGCACCGATTCGGCACGAAGGGAGCGCGGATACAGCCGGCCCTCCTCGGAGATCGTCATGATGCCCAGCGAGGAGAAGAAACTGCCGAGCTCTTGCTCAGGCTGGGGACCCATGACGGATTCGACGAATGCGGGGTGGTTGTACCGCTGGAAATCAATTGATTCGTTGGAAAGGTTGCAGCGGCCGTTGCCGGTCGCAAGGAGCTTAAGGCCGCAGGCAACATCGCGCTCAACGATGCAGGCGCTTTTGCCTGCGCGTGCGGCCGTAATGGCGGCGGCGAGACCCGAGGCCCCGCCGCCGATTACCAAGACGTCATAGGAGGCGTTTGTGTTCACCTAGGCCTCGGCGGTCTCGTGCGGGGCAATGGCCTCGACGGCAGAGACGGCCTGGGGCAGCATACCGTCGGGCAGTGCGGTCTCAACCTCGCCCTTGTCGCAAGCCTCGGCGAGTGCCGGATTGATGGGAAGCTGCCCTAGGATCTCGAGGTTGTAACGCTCGGCGACCTCGGGGAGCTTGCTCTTGCCAAAGACTTCGATCTTCTTGCCGCAATCGGGGCACTCGATATAGCTCATGTTTTCGACGATTCCCAGAATGGGGACGTTCATCTTCTCGGCCATGTTGACCGCCTTGGCGACGATCATCGAGACCAGATCCTGCGGGCTCGTGACGATGACGATGCC
>USHZ01000141.1 GCA_900554595.1 uncultured Collinsella sp.
GACGTGGTCATGAAGGTGAACCGTCGATGATCGACGAGGAGAACAAGTCCGCAACCATGCCCGAGACGCCGACTGCCCCCGCAGCTGCGCCGGCCCATGCCGCTCCGGCGCGCCCTGCGACCGTGGAGCCCGAGGACACCGTGTTCTCCCTGCCTCTTTCGCATGTAACTCAAGAATATCCGGCACTCGTCGATGACGAGGACGCCGACACCGAGCAGCTCGATGCCCCCATCGGCGCGCACGCTGCCGAGCAGCCCGCGGAACCGGAGGCAACGCCCGCACCGGCTCACTTTGCCGAACCCGTCGCCGAGGCGATTAACGAGAGCGCTGCCGTGTTCGCAGCCCCCGAGCCTGCCGCGCCGGTATTCCCCGTCGCCCCGGCAAGCGAGGCGGCACACGAATCCGCAACGCCTGCCGAAGTTGAGCAGCCCGCTCCCGAGCCCTCCGCTCAACCCCAGAGCATGCCCGCGCCGTCGCACTTTTCGACGCCCGAGCCGACGGCTGTCGAGCCGCAGCAGGACGGCGATCCCGCCGACCGTGTAACCGAAGATCTCAACCTTCCGGACATCTCCGACGCCGAGTCGGGCAACGATGCCGACACCGTCTCCCCCGGCGACACCGCCGAGATCGATGTCGCCGCCGTGGAGGCAAAGCTCAAAGATCCCGGCTCGACCATGAGCTTTGAGCCGCTAACCGACGAGCGCATCGAGACCGACTCGACCTACGACGCCGGCACCACTACGCAGCTTATGTGGGGCGCCCGCTCCGACGTCGGATGTGTACGCCCGCACAATGAGGACTCCTATCTGGTTCAGTCGCCGCTCTTTTGCGTGTGCGACGGCATGGGAGGACACGCCGCCGGCGAGGTGGCATCCTCCATCGCTGTCGAGACCATCGCCAAGACGGCGCCGCAGTCCGCCGACGCCGCGCGCCTGGCCGCAGCCGTCGAGGCCGCCAACGCCGCCGTGATCGAGGCCGCCCTCAACGGCCTGGGCAAACCCGGCATGGGATGCACGGCCACCTGCGCCTACATCGAAAACGACACGCTCGCTATCGCCCACGTGGGCGACTCGCGCGCCTACCTGCTCCACGAGGGTACGCTCATCCGCGTGACCCGCGACCACTCCTACGTGGAGGAGCTCGTGGATGCCGGCGAGATTACGGCCGACGAGGCCCGCGTCCACCCCAACCGCTCGGTCATCACCCGCGCGCTGGGCTCGGATCCCGCCATGTATGCCGACCACTTTACCCTGCACATCGAGGAAGGCGACCGCTTGATTCTGTGCTCCGACGGTCTTTCGAGCATGATTCCCGATAGCGATATCGAGAACATCGCTACGCAGTCCTCGACCGCACAGATCTGTGTCGACAACTTGGTGGACGCGGCACTCGCCGCCGGCGGCCACGACAATGTGACCGTGGTGGTCGTCGACCTGGTCGACGATGGTGTCATGCGCGAGGCAAAACGCGTCCGACGCCGCAATGTCACCATCGCCGCCGTCTTGGCCCTTGTCTTTGTGCTGGTAGCAGGCATCTGGGCATACACGGGCGTCACCGGCTCCTATTACTTGGGAACCTACCACGGCAATGTCGCCGTCTGGCGCGGCCTGCCCGGCAAGACGCTCGGGGTCGAGCTCCACTGGCTCGAGAGCGAAAC
Source organism: uncultured Collinsella sp. (assembly GCA_900554595.1). Lineage (GTDB taxonomy): Bacteria > Actinomycetota > Coriobacteriia > Coriobacteriales > Coriobacteriaceae > Collinsella. Next base: position 1,658 of record USHZ01000141.1, read on the forward strand.
CAGCATCAAACTGTCCGACCTGCCCGAAGACACGCAAAACCGCCTGAAGGCAGGCATTCCGCAAACGAATGTCGACGATGCGCAGGACACCATTTCCAAGTACCGCCATCAGATTGACGAGGAGCAGACCCGTCAGGTGATTGACGCGCAAACGATTCGCGACAACACCGATCAGAAATCCACCTCCGAGTCAGATTCCGAGAAAACCGCCGAACAGTCAGCCGAGGCCGAAGCCTCCGATAAGAATTAGAAAGGGAGTGCCGCTTATGAGTCGCCGCAACACCGAACTGCTCTTGCTCATCGCCTCGGCGTTCCCCGTCATCCTGCTCTATGCGATGTACGTGCTCACCGCGGGCGCCACGATTTCCTTTGAGACGCTCGCCGTGCCGATCGGCCTGTTCGCCGCCTTCGCCGCGGCGCATATCGCCGTGCGCATCCTGGCGCCCGGCGCCGACCCCGCCATCCTGCCCATCGTCTTTGTGCTCTCGGGCATCGGCATCACATTCGTGACGCGCCTGGCCCCCGACCTCGCCATCTCGCAGCTCATCATCTTGTTTGTCTCGGTGGCGCTCATGGTGGGAACGCTCGCACTGGTCAAGAACCTCGACGTGGTCATGCGCTACAAGTACACCTTTGGCATTATCGGCATCATCCTGCTGATGCTGCCGATCTTTATCGGCACCACGATCTCGGGCTCCAAGCTGTGGATTCGCATCGCGGGCTTCACCATCCAGCCCGGCGAGTTCGCCAAGGTCTTCATCGTCCTGTTCCTGGCAGGCTATCTGGCCGAGAACCGCGAGCTGCTCTCCATCTCCAACCGCAAGATCCTGGGCCTCAAGATTCCGCGCTTCCGCCTGCTGCTGCCGCTGTTTGCCGTGTGGGGCGTGTGCCTGCTCATCGTCGTCTTCGAACGCGACCTGGGCTCGGCCGTCCTGTTCTACACCATCTTTTTGCTGATGCTCTATGTTGCCACGGGACGCTTTTCGTACGTCATCATCGGCCTTGCGCTGCTGGCCGTTGGCGCCGTGGGCGCCTACAAGTTCCTGTCGCACGTGCAGGTGCGCTTTCAGGTCTGGGTCGATCCGTTTAAAGACGCCCAGGGCCAGGGCTACCAGATCGTACAGTCACTTTACTCGCTGGCTGACGGCGGCCTGGTTGGCGTCGGCATTGGCAACGGCATGGCAAACAACATCCCCGTCGTCGAGTCTGACTTTATCTTCTCGGCCATCGGCGAGGAAATGGGCCTTTTGGGCGGCGGCGCCGTGCTCATCCTGTTTATGCTTTTTGCCGTGCGCGGCCTCACCACGGCAGCCCGCGCCAAGTCCGACCTTGCCGCCTTTAGCGCGACCGGCCTTACGGCGGCCATCAGCTTCCAGGCATTCTTAATCGTTGGCGGCGTAACCCGCCTAATCCCGCTGACCGGCGTCACTCTGCCCTTTATGAGCCAGGGCGGCTCCTCGCTGCTGGCGAGTTTTATCATCGTCGCGCTGCTGCTGCGCGCCGGCGACGAGGCAACCGGACGCGAAGCCGAGCTCACCGGCACCGGCACCATGGCCGCCATCACCGATGACCAGGTCGCATCCGCTGCCCTGACCGGTACGCGTTTTGCCAACGCACCTTCCTACGGCAACGGCAGCCACTCCGCGGGTTCTCGCATGCGTCGTCGCCTGCTCGACACGCCCGAGTCCGGCGTGCTCGGCCGCGTTGCACTTGCCAACCGTCTGACTCGTGCCGTGTTTGCCTTTACGGCGCTGTTCGCCATCCTTATCGGCAACCTTACCTATGTCCAGGTCATCAAGGCGAAGGACTACCAGGACATGCCGACCAACAACCACACCATCGCCCGCTCCAAGTACATCCAGCGTGGCTCCATCATCACGTCCGACGGCGTGACGCTAGCCGAGTCGCTGCAGCAGGAGGACGGCACCTACGCCCGTTCCTACCCCAACGGCAATATGGCCGCGCACGTGGTGGGCTACGTGAGCCAGCAATACGGCACCGCCGGCATCGAGAGCGTCATGAACGATACGCTCACCGGCTCCAAGGATTACTCCAGCTGGAACAACGCCATCGCGTCGCTCGCGGGGCAGACCCAGCCGGGCAATACCGCCAAGCTCACCATCGACTCGCGCATCCAGACGGCTGCCGAGCAGGCGCTCAAGGGCTTTAAGGGCGCCGTGGTGGTCATGGATCCGCGCACAGGTGCGGTCCTTGCGTGCGCGAGCTCGCCCACCTACGACAACACCAACATCGATGCGCTGCTCCAGTCGGGCGGCGGCGAGGACGGCTCCATGTACGACCGCGCCATGGACGCACTGTACACCCCGGGCTCGACCTTTAAGGTCGTCACACTCTCCGCGGCGCTCGAAACCGGCACCGCCAGCCTTACCAGCACGTACCAGGCGCCCGGCTCCATGGACATCGGAAACGCGCCGGTCACCAACTATGCCAACGAGAGCTACGGCACCATCAGCCTGCAGCAGGCCTTCGCCGTGTCGTCCAACGTCGTCTTTGGCCAGGTGGCCAACGAGATTGGCGCCAGCTCGCTCGTCCAGTTTGCCAACGCCTTTGGCTACGGTCAAAAGCTCGGTCAGGATCTGACCACCGCGGCTTCCATCATGGCCGACCCGTCGCTTATGACCGAGTGGGAGACCGCTTGGGCAGGCGCCGGCCAGCCCGTCGGCATGGACCACACGCCTGGCCCGCAGACCACCGTTATGCAGAATTGCGTGATCGCCGCAGCTATCGCCAACAGCGGTGTGGTCATGGACCCGTTCTTTGTGTCCCAGATACTCGCCCCGGACGGAACCGTGGTCAAGACCACGCAGTCCCGCTCGCTGGGCCAGGCTGTCAGTTCTGCCACGGCCGACCAGGTCAAGCAGGCCATGCTCGCCGTCGTCCAGTCCGGTACCGGCACCGATGCCCAGATTCCGGGCGTCAAGGTTGCCGGCAAGACCGGTTCGGCCGAGACCGGCGGCACCAACGTCAACTCTATGTTTGTTGGCTTTGCACCTTACGATTCACCCACGGTTGCCATCTCGGTGGCCCTGGAGGATTTCGACAAACACGACGTCAAGGCGGCCAAGATTGCCGGCATCGTCCTGACCGCGGCGCTCGCCGCACAGGGAGCGTGATGCCCGTGATCAAAGCGGATACTTGGGGCGCGCCGCGGGCGATGAGCTAGCGGCAACGCGCCACACGGCCCCAGCGGCCACACATTTGGTACTACACACATCGTTGAGCGAATAGTTATGTTAGGAGCAGGAATGGAACAGA
>USHZ01000142.1 GCA_900554595.1 uncultured Collinsella sp.
TCGATGGCGGCGCGCAGGCGATCGTCCTTAATGCGAAGGTCGTCGATCGTGCGCGTTTTGTACGCGGCACCGTTGCAGCGCGCAGCATTGACAGGTGCCGCCAGCGCGGCACCGTCCAGATCATGAGTGATAAGCGGAGTAAACATCGGGGGCTCCTAATGGCTGGAATAGCAGGTGGTGTGGGCGGCGCGGAAGCGGCAGTGCTCGCGCATGCGGCAGATATTGCAGGTGGGGCGGCTCTGGGCGTCGTGGACCTCGCCGTCAAACAGACCGATCACCGCGGTCACGCTCTTTGTGGGCATGAGCAGGCTGGTCGGCGTGACGGTAAGCCCGATGAGCCGCGTGGCGTTGAGCGCATTCACGATCGAGCGCTGGGCCGTAAGCGGGCAGTCGCCGTAGCCGGGACTGAAGCGCCAGTTGCCGGCGAGCCCGTGTGCGGCGGCCGCAGCCTTGACCTGCTGGTCCATCTGCTCGACGGCGGCTTCTACATAGGCAGAGCATGCGGCGTCGAGCACGGCTCCCTCCAGGGGCTGCTGGGCTCCCGTGGTGCGCAGGCGACGCTCGGCGTCCATGCCGAGGGTGCATGCCATGAGCGCGGCAAAGCGGGCATCTTTGAGATGGCGATAGATATCGCGACCGCGCAGCTCAACGTTGGTGCCGACCAGACGAATGCTGGGCTCTCCCTGCTCGTCTACGCCTGTAGCATCGACGGTAAACACGCGCCGCACGCCGCGGGGCTCAATGTCCAGTTCCAGACGCTCAACGACAAGCTCAATACGCTGCGACAACTCGGGCTCAATCTGCTGACCGCCGTAGCCCAGATAGCGCAACATTTCGGCACGGTCGACGCGGGGGTGGTGGGCGGCATCGATACGATAAAGCGCCGGCGACGCAAGGTCGGCCGGCACTTCGACAGCGGTTGTATCGATGTTCGGTTTTTCCATTACCCCAGGCGCTCCATAATGGTCGCGGCGATTGCAGGACGGTTCATAGTGTACAGGTGCAGGCCGTCGGCACCGTGCTCCTTAAGGTCGCAAAGCTGACGAGCAGCATAATCTACACCGGCTGCCTGCAGGCTCTCGGGGTCGTTCTCGTACTTGGCGAGAATCTTGATGACGGGGGAGGGCAGCGACGCGCCGCACATAAAGACCATGCGGCTGATCTGCGACTTGCCCATAAACGGCATGATGCCCGCGGTAATAGGCACGGTGATGCCGGCCTTGTCGGCAAGCTCGCGGAAGCGATAGAAGCACTCGTTATCAAAGAAGAGCTGTGTCACAAAGAAGCTCGCGCCGGCGTCCTGTTTTTGCTTGAGGTGCTCGACCGAGAGGTTGAGATCCTCGCAGGCAATGTGGCCCTCGGGGTAGGCTGCGGCGCCCACGCAAAAGCCGGCGTCGACGAGCTCGGGGATGAGGTCACGGGCGTAGGCGTAGTCGGAGGCGGGCTTGTCGTCCTCGGTCGCGCCAGCGGGCAGGTCGCCGCGCAGGGCCAGGATGTTTTCAACGCCGGCGGTGCGATACTCGTCGATCTTGGCAGCGATATCGGCGTGCGAGCGGCCCACGCAGGTAAGGTGTGCCACCGAGGGTGTATCGAATTCGCTCGAAATCATATGCGCGATGGGGGCGGTGGTGGCACCGTTACCCGAGCCGCCAGCGGAACAAGTGACCGAGACAAAGCTCGGCGAAAGCTTGCACAGGTTGCCTGCCACCTCGCGAGCCGTGTCGAGGGTAAGCTCGCCCTTGGGCGGGAACATCTCAAACGAAACGGGCGTGGTGCCCTGGGATGCTGCCTGCTTAAAAACCTCGTCGACGCGCATATCGTGCTCCTTTAGATATAGATATTTAGTGCGATGTGTTGTAAGGATTCTACAGCACCGCTGTGCCACGGTGGAGTTTTACTCGCGATTTAGGGATACCAATCAAAGATGCCTTGCTATCGGCATTGCCTATAGCAGAGCGGTCAATGTAGGAAAGGGCTATATTGAATGGTATCTGATGCGAAATACCAGTTAATAGAGCCCCATCCCAAATTGACTACCCTTAAACTATGGGGAGAGGTCTGCAATTTATACAGTTGATTGGCTGTTGAGGGTGGCAACGCCGCCGCGATGCGTTAACCTCATTGATTGGTTTCGCGACAGCAACATAACGGTAATGTTGCGGAAACACGACGAGCCTAATCTATGACTCGTTCGTTAGTAATCAACACCGCATCTCACGCGGTGCCGATACGAAGGGAGTTCCGTATGGCCGATCTTACTGACCGCTTCGGGACCATGGTGTTCTCTGAGGAAGTCATGAAGGACTACCTCCCCAAGGACATTTGGAAGCGCCTTGCTGCAACCCTCGAGGACGGTGAGCCGCTCGACCTGGATGTGGCCAACGCCGTTGCCCACGCCATGAAGGTCTGGGCCATCTCCAAGGGCGCGACGCACTACGCGCACTGGTTCCAGCCGCTTTCGGGCATTACTTCCGAGAAGCACGACAGCTTCCTCGAGCCCAACCACGACGGCACCGCCATTACCAAGTTTACGGGCAAGAACCTCATCCAGGGCGAGCCCGATGCCTCCAGCTTCCCCAACGGCGGTCTGCGTGCCACCTTCGAGGCCCGTGGCTACACCGCTTGGGATCCCACTAGCCCCGCATTCATTAAGGACGATGTCCTGTGCATCCCCACGGCTTTCTGCTCCTACACGGGCGAGGCCCTGGACAAGAAGACCCCGCTGCTGCGCTCCATGACCGCGCTCTCGCGTGAGTCTAAGCGCGTTTTGGCGCTGTTCGGTAAGACCCCCAAGAAGGTCGTTCCTTCCGTGGGCGATGAGCAGGAGTACTTCCTGATCAAGAAGGACGCTTACCGCAAGCGCAGGGACCTGGTCATCACCGGTCGCACCCTCTTTGGCGCTGCTCCCTGCAAGGGCCAGGAGCTCGAGGAGCACTACTTTGGCGCCATCCGCCCCACCGTCTCGTCCTATATGAAGGACCTGGACGATGAACTGTGGGCGCTTGGCATTCCTGCCAAGACCAAGCACAACGAGGTCGCTCCCTGCCAGCACGAGCTCGCCCCTGTCTATGGTGAGGTCAACGAGGCCATCGACCAGAACCTGGTCATGATGGAGAAGATGAAGCTCATCGCCTCCCGCCACGACTTGGTCTGCCTGCTGCACGAGAAGCCTTTCGAGGGCATCAACGGTTCGGGCAAGCACAACAACTGGTCGCTTGGCACCGAGTCCGAGAACCTGCTCGACCCGGGCGACACCCCGCTCGACAACCTGCAGTTCATCGTCTTCCTCACCGCGGTGATCGAGGCCGTCGATAACTATCAGGAGCTCCTGCGTGCCTCCGTTGCCTCGGCCGGCAACGATCATCGTCTGGGCGCCAACGAGGCTCCTCCGGCGATTATGTCCATCTTCCTGGGCGACCAGCTTACCGAGGTCGTCGAGAAGATCATCGATGGCAAGGCTTCCGTCCATGCCACGCGCGGCGTGCTCGACCTGGGCGCCGATACCCTGCCCAAGCTGATGCAGGACAACACCGACCGCAACCGCACCTCCCCGTTTGCCTTCACCGGCAACAAGTTCGAGTTCCGTGCCTGCGGCTCCGAGCAGAACGTCTCCGACTCCAACCTGGTGCTCGATGCCGCCGTGGCCAAGTCGCTCAAGTCCTTCGCCGATGCCCTTGAGGGTACGCCCGAGGATGATTTCCAGGACGCCGCGCTCGAGTACTGCAAGAAGGTCCTGACCGACCACCAGCGTATCCTCTTCTCCGGTGACGGCTACTCCGAGGAGTGGCCCGTCGAGGCCGAGAAGCGCGGCCTTGCCAACAACAAGACCACGGCCGACGCCCTGCCCGCCTTTGTTTCCGATAAGGCCATTGCGCTCTTTGAGGAGACGGGCGTCCTGACCAAGGCCGAGGCTCAGTGCCGCTACGACTGCAAGCTCGAGAAGTACAACAAGCTCATGAACATCGAGGCCACCACGATGGTTCGCGAGGCGCGTCGTACCTATCGCCCGGTCATCACCGCCTATGCCACCAAGGTCGCTAAGGGCCTGGAGACAATCCGCGCTGCCGGCGCCGATGCTGCCATGCAGTGCGAGCAGAACACGCTCAACAAGCTCTGCAACGGCATCACCGCCATCAACGACTCCATCAAGGCGCTCGACGCCGTGCATCAGAAGGCCGAGGCCCTCGATGGCCAGGAGCAGGCCAATGTGTATGCACACGAGGTCGTTCCCGCTATGGATACGCTGCGCGCCGCCGTGGATGCCATGGAGGAGATCGTGGCAGCCGACTACTGGCCGGTCCCGACCTACGACGACATCCTGTTCTACGTGTAGGACTGGGACAGCATACCGTCACGGTTGAAAGCCGGGGTCCGCATCGCGCGGGCCCCGGCTTTTTGTTTGCGAGGGACGCTTTGGAGTCCGTTTTGCAACTGATTCGCCCGCGCAATAAGGGGTTGTGGGCAAAAAACGTCAAATATGAGTACTGTCACAAGTCCTGTAGCATTATCTTTTTGAAAAAGACGCAGAATTACGCAACATATATCCAAGTACTTGGCTGATAAACGCCTGCATTTCCTCCGCCGTAGGACGCTTGGCGTCCAAATTGTCTTCTGATGGCATGAAATCGCTGTTACTAAATTGGTAACAGTACTCATATTTGCTATTTTTTGCCCACAGGCCCTTGGATGACAGTGTGATTTAATGCCCTCGGGGTTCGAATCCCGGCATATCGGTAGCAAAAAGCCCGTCACCGCGGGGGTAACGGGCTTCTTAATTTAAATGGTGCCCCCAGCGGGATTCGAACCCGCGATATCCACCTTGAAAGGGTGGCGTCCTTGGCCGCTAGACGATGGGGAC
>USHZ01000143.1 GCA_900554595.1 uncultured Collinsella sp.
AACCCCCGCTGCGCACTTCGTGCGGCGGGGGTTCTTTCGTCCTGCGGAGTGCGCTGGGAAGTTACCCCATGCGGACAGCTGCGGGATCCTTGCTGTGCTCGTACAAGCAACCCAACATATATATCTGAAATTGAATGGGAGGTTCTTGTTGCTGGTAGGGGCGTTGGGTAGCTGTTGATACTTTGGGATGCGTGGCGCCTTGGGGTGGGGCGGTGCTTTGGGATGAGCTTCTTACTTAGTTGAAGAGGGGTTTTATGGCTGATAGGTAGTCTTTGGCTACGTCCTCTTTTGGGGCTTGGAAGTTGTGCCAGGCCCACCATTGGACCATTCCTACGAAGCTTGAGGCTATGTGGTGTAGTAGGAAGCTTCGGTCCATGGTGGCGGCGGGGCCGTTTGGGTCGACGGGGACGGTTTCGGCTGCTCGTGACATGATGGTCTTGCGTAAGCAGTCGGCGAAGACGCGTGAGCCGGCGCCGGCTACGAGGGCGCGTACACCCTGACGGCGCTCCCAGAGGTTGTTGAGGATATGTTCGACCTGTACGAGTGGGTCATCGAGGGGCGTACCGTCATCATCGAGAGCGTGGGTGCAGATGTCGCTCACGAGTTCGGACAGCAGATCATCTTTGCTTTTGAAGAGGCCGTAGAATGTGGCCCGACCCACATGGGCGCGAGCGATGATGTCGCCGACGGTGATCTTGCCGTAGTCCTCCTCGCGAAGGAGTTCGGAGAATGCTGCAACGATGGCGGCGCGGCTTTTTGCCTTGCGGGCATCCATGGCTATGCGTCCGCGTGAACGAGCAGGCAGCGGAGCGTACCGGAGCAACCCTCGTAGGGGCGCTTACCGGCGCCGTAGCCGACGGCCTCGATGCGGTAGCGGGCCGGCAGGTGCTCGGACGTGCGCAGTGCGGCGACGATGGCGGCGCCCGTGGGCGTCACGAGCTCGCCGGCGACCGGTGCGGGCGTGAGGGCGATATTGCCCGCCTGGCACAGGTTGACGACAGCGGGGACGGGAATGGGCATGAGGCCGTGGGCACAGCGGATGGTACCGTGACCCTCGGAGAGCGACTCGACCACGATGTCCTCAATACCCAGGTCATCGAGGCAGATGGCGACAGAGCAGACGTCGACGATGGAGTCGACGGCGCCCACCTCGTGGAACATGACGGTCTCGGGCGTTTTGCCGTGGGCCTTGGCCTCGGCGGCGGCGAGCGCGGTAAAGATGGCGAGCGCGCGATGCTTGGCGCCATCGCTTAGCTGCGAGCCATCGATGAGGGCGGTGACATCCGCCAAAGAACGGTGGTGATGGTGGTGGGCGTGAGGGTGACCCTCGTGGTCATGACCGTGGGCCTCATGGTCATGCTCGTGGCAGTGCTCGTGTTCGTGCTCGCCATGATCATGATGGTGGTGCTCATGCTCATGTGTGTGCTCGGTGCCCGCTTCGTTGCCGTAGAGCCAGGCCATGTCGTGGTCGTGGTTCTCGATCTCCTCTGCCAGCTGAACATCAAAGTTGCAGGCGTTGATGCCATGCTTGTTTACGCGTGTAACGGCAATCTCAAAGCCGTCGACCGGCAGCGTGGCGAGCTGTTCGCGCAGGTGCTCCTCGCTGGCGCCCAGGTCGAGCAGGGCCGCGACGGTCATGTCGCCGCTGATGCCCGAGGTGCCGTCGATGATAAGCGTGTGCTGATGGTTGGACATGGAATGCTCCTTAACGGGCGCAGGTCGTGCCAGCGCTCAGATGATTGATAAGACTTGCCTGGTAGGCGGCACCAAAGCCGTTGTCGATGTTGACGACCGAAACGCCGCTGGCGCAGGAGTTGAGCATGGCGAGCAGTGCGGCCACGCCGCCAAAGCTCGCGCCGTACCCCACGCTGGTGGGGACGGCGATGACCGGACAGCTCACCAGGCCTCCGATGACGCTCGCCAGGGCGCCCTCCATGCCGGCAATGGCGATGACCACCTGCGCCTGGGCAAGTTCCTCAGCATGTGCGAGCAGGCGGTGCAGGCCGGCGACACCCACGTCGTAGAGGCGATCGACCTCGTTGCCGTAGAACTCGGCCGTCAACGCGGCTTCCTCGGCAACGGGCAGGTCGCTCGTGCCGGCGCAGGCGACGACGATGCGTCCGTTGCCGTTGGGGGAGGGCTTGCCACCCACCAGGGCGAGCTGGGCGTCCGGGACATATCCCAGGTCGATGTCGTTGCCGAGAAGCTCAGCGGTGCGGGCTGCCTCTTCGTCGTCCAGGCGCGTGACCAGGATGCGCTCCTGGCCGGCATCGAGTAATGCTTTGATAATGACGGCAATTTGCTCGGCGGTTTTACCGGCGCCGTAGACAACTTCGCCGGCTCCCTGGCGCACCCCGCGCGAAAGATCGAGCTGCGCAAAGCCCAAATCGGCGGTCGGAGCCGTCTGGATGCGCGTGAGGGCGTCGGCAGGGGTGACTGCTCCGCCGGCAACATCGCTCAGCAATTGCTCGAGATCTCGCTTATCCATAATATGTTCCCTTCGACGGCGCAAAGTCTAGCACTCAAAGGGTATGTTTCCGAACACTAAGACAAAATTGTTCGGAAACTATAGGACAGACTGATTCAATTGTTAGACGAATCGGCTAGTCGCGCAGGATGATGTCCATGGCGAGCATCAGGTTGCGCTCGTCGATGGTAAACGGGGCCGCCTCGCGCGTCTTGGGCTTGGCGCAAAACGCGATGCCCGTGCCCGCGGCTCGAATCATGGGGATGTCATTGGCGCCGTCGCCGATCGCGACCGTGTGGGCCGTGTCAACGCCGCACTCAACTGCCCAGTCCAGCAGCTGGATGAGCTTGGACTCCTTGGTCACAATGTCGGCAGCCAACTTACCGGTGAGCTTGCCGTCCACGACCTCCAGACGATTGGCCAGGCAGAAGTCGATACCCGCGGCAGCCACGATCTTGTCAGCGACCTCGTGGAAACCGCCGCTCACCACGCCGACCTTCCAGCCCTTGCTGTGCGCCGAGCGCACAAGCTCCAACGCGCCGGGGGTAAATGTCACGCGCTCAAAGGTGCGCTCGAACACGCTCTCGTCCAGGCCGGCGAGCAGCCCCACGCGCTCCTCGAGCGCCTGCTTAAAGTCGAGCTCGCCGCGCATGGCGCGTTCGGTGATCTGTGCCACCTGCTCGCCCACGCCGGCCTCTTCGCCCAGCAGGTCGATGACCTCCTGGTTGATGAGCGTGGAGTCGATATCCATAACGATGAGGCGTGCAGTCATGGCGGGCCTTTCCGAGTGCTGTTTTATTGGGGCATATTGTCGCACGTGACGAGCGCGGGCGGGTGCCGCGGCGCGTCAATTGTTTCGTCTCCGTCAAGTCTTTGGGCAGGAGCCACTTTTTCGCGGCACATCAACGCGAGTGCGATAAGATAGAACGCCATGTCTGGCTGCGCGGTTTACGCAGGCTGGGCAAATCTGTACGACGCCGCCCGGAACGACACGGGGCGGCACAGATCCATAAAGGAGGATCACTGGTATGAGCCAGACCCGTCCCATCGATGAGCATTCCATGCACACCCGTACCTGCGGCGAGCTTCGCTTCGAGAACGTGGGCGAAGAGGTCACCCTCACCGGTTGGGTGAGCCGTCGCCGCGACCATGGCGGACTTATCTTCTGCGACCTTCGTGACCGCGAGGGCATCACGCAGCTCACCTTCGACCCCGAGCACTCCGACGGCGATGCCTTTAAGATCGCCGAGACCATGCGTCCCGAGTGGCCCATCAAGATTCACGGCGTCGTGCGCGCCCGTGGCGAGGAGACCACCAACACCAAGCTCGCGACCGGCGAGATCGAGGTCCTGACCGACCACGCCGAGGTGCTCAACACGTCCGTCACCCCACCGTTCCAGATTGAGGACGGCATTGAGACCAGCGAGGACACCCGCCTGCGCTATCGCTATCTGGACCTTCGTCGTCCCGAGATGATGGCCAACCTCAAGCTGCGCTCCGACTTTACCTTTGCCATTCGCGAGGCGCTGCACAACCGTGAGTTCATGGAGGTCGAGACGCCCTCCCTGTTCAAGTCTACGCCCGAGGGCGCCCGCGACTTCATCGTCCCCAGCCGCATCCAGCCGGGCAACTTCTACGCCCTGCCGCAGTCCCCGCAGCTCCTGAAGCAGCTGCTTATGGTCGGTGGCGTCGAGCGCTACTACCAGGTTGCCAAGTGCTTCCGCGACGAGGACTTGCGTGCCGACCGTCAGCCCGAGTTCACCCAGGTCGATATCGAGATGTCCTTCGTGGACCAGAATGACGTCATGAGCGCGCTCGAAGAGGTCCTGGCCGATGCCTTCGGCCGCATGGGTGTCGAGATGCCCACGCCGCTGCGTCGCATGAACTACTGGGAGGCCATGGACACCTATGGCTCCGACAAGCCCGATACCCGCTATGGCATGCACTTGGTCGACCTGACCGACATCTTCGCCAACTCCAAGTTCAAGGTCTTTGCGACTGCCGCAAACGAGGAGGGCTCTGTCGTCAAGGCTATCAACGCCAAGGGCGCCGGTGCCTGGGCACGTGCCAAGATCGATAAGCTCGCCGGCGTGGCCTCCACGTTTGGCGCCAAGGGCCTGGCCTGGATCGCCTTCCGCGAGGACGGCTCCATTAACAGCCCCATCGTCAAGTTCTTCTCGGACGAGGAGATGGCCGCTCTGCGCGAGCGCATGGGCGTCGAGCCCGGCGACCTTGTGATGTTCGCCGCCGGCCCGCGCCTGCTCTCCGACGAGATCCTGGGCGGCATGCGTTCCCACATGGCCAACGCGCTCGAGATCAAGCGCGAGGGCCACGACTTCCTGTGGGTCGTCAACTTCCCGCTGTTCCACTGGGA
>USHZ01000144.1 GCA_900554595.1 uncultured Collinsella sp.
CACGAACAGGAGGCCACTTAATGTGGCCTCCGTCGTGAGCAGGACTGTAGAGCAGGAAACCTAAGCCGGTGTCCCCGCTCTCCCGGGACCGGCGGAATTTAATTGTTCAGCATGCGGTCGAAGCTTCCCGAGTCGCCATCCCGATAGTCGGCGGTCATCAGAATCTCCTGCGGAATTCGTCCACCCTCACGCAGCACGTTGCGGAATTGCACGCGCGTAACCATGGGCAGATCCTTAATCGTCGCCGCCAAGTTCTGCGGCACGCCCTGGTTGGCAGCCGCGGGCTCGCACTCGCCGCCGGCCTTCACGCGGCGCTTGTGCTCGGCAAGCATGGCGCGGTACATGCCGGCATGCAGGCGAATCTCAACGACGTTGGCGTTGCGGGCCTGCTCGACGATACGCGCACCCTCGCGATCGATGTCGCCCACGTAGTAGACATAGCTAAAGCGGTAGCCGATCTCAGCCAGATAATCATCCAGCGCATGAGAGACACTCGCCTTGCACCCGCCGCCGAAGATCACGCCGCCCACCTTAGTGCCAAAAAGCTTGGCATGTTTGCGGCCACGCAGAAGCTTGACGATTTCGTCGTAGGTATCCAGGTTCTCGACCATAATGAACGGCTTGTCGGCGCCCAGCGTAAAGAAGCCCGTAAAGTGCACCGGACGGTTGGGGGCAACCTTGATTGCCTGCATGCTGATGCCCTTTTCGGTCATGCGCCTGATCAGACGCTCACCATGCTTGCCGTCGAAGGCTTTTTCGTCGTTGAAGATCTGGTAGGCACGCTGGCGACGCGAGGCAACCGGCGTATCGGCACCGCGGTTCTGTTCAATCCATGCCTGGATAATCGCAATCTCCTCGGCAATTTTGCGATTGGACATTTCGTTGTGCTGAGCGCGCTGCGGCGTCTTTTTACCGTCCTTGCCTTCAACCCTTACAATCTGGGTCTGCTGCTCCTTGATCTTGGAGAGCGCCGTAGGCGTGGGGACAACCTTGAGCAGCTGCCTGCCCAGAACGCGGGCCAGGGCAAACGCCGAAACCTCGCCATGGGTAATCGACTCAGCCTGCTGGGCGGCCGTATCTGCTGCGGCAGACTCGGGCCTCTTCTGAGACTTGCGCTTAGAATCGCCTTGGACATTGCGCTCACGTTTCGAAGTAGACGCCTGCTTCTGCGAACGCTCGGGCTTGCCCTCCTTCGCCGGCTGACGCTTGGGCTGTTCCATCGGAGCATCCACCTTCGCATCTTCGTCGCGCGGCGCTACATTCTCGGCGGCATCCTGAGCGTTAGAGCCGCGACCGCCACGATGACGACGACGGCGAGGCTTGCTCGAAGTACCCTCCCCCGTCTGTTCAACCGCAGGTTGCTGACCCTGAGTCTCCGTATCGGACACAGTCCGCCCATCAACAGGCTTCTGTTCACGAACTTCCGACTCGGCAGGCTTCACGGCCTTCTCGGCCTGCACCTCCGGAACCTGATTGACCTTCTCCTGACGCTTTACGGGGTACGCGCGGCCTGCAAAGCCGCGACCGGGACGACACGAGTCTGAGGCCTTCTTGGCCGGCTTCTCGGAATCGTCCGCAGCCTCGGCAGCCTCTTCGGCCTCGCGCACAACGTCCTGCTGCTCGGCCTTAAAATGCGCACCGCGACGACGCTTGGACTCCTGAGGCTCAGCGGACTTTTGCTCTTTCACAGGCTCCTGTGGCTCGGCGACAGGCTCGTTCTCAACAACCTCGGTAACGGCCCCATCCTTTTGAGCCACGGCAAGACGGAAACGTTCCTGTTGGGCGCGGCGCTGCGCATCACGCTTTCCGCCTCCGCCAAAGCCGCCTCGGCCCGCCTTGGCGGTAAAGGCGCGCACGACATGCTCATCGAGCAGCTCGTCAGTATCGATATGCTCACGCGAGGCAACTTCTTCCGCAGCAGACACCTCAACGGAATCCTCGACAGGCTGCTCCTGGGCATCATGAATCTCGGCATTGATGGTGTAGAAGGCAGGACGGCCGTTAATGCCGCTGCCCTCGATCTTGGTCACAATCTTTGCCGCGATAAGCTCATCGCGCATCGCCTTGGTGTCGCATTCCTTATCGACGGAGCGGAAGATTTGCGCCAGTGCGCTCGACTTAATCTTGAGTGCCTTGCGGCAAAGCAGGTCGTAAGCAACCAGCTTGGCGCGCTCGGCAGAAAGCGACGTTTGTCCGCTCAGGCGCTCAGCCAGGGCATCGACATTTTGTTGGTTATCGGAATATACCGTCTTGGCCACGGGGCCCCTTTCATATGCACACATATACGTCCATATGGTACAACGCGCGCCGCCATCCACGCAAAACATCTGCGAGAACACCCCGGCATCATCCTTCTTTACAAAAAAGACCGGGCCCGCGTTCTGCGGACCCGGTCTTTCCGAGTCATAGAGATGGAGGATTCAATCCGTCCGATCGGCTAAGCCTTGGCGGCCTCGGCGTCGGCGGGAGCATCGGCAGCAGCGGCGCGACCATACTCGGCCTTGCCCATCTCGGACCACTCGGGCTCCTCGTCGGGCATGGAACCGGCCTCCTTGCCGAAGAACTCCTTGAGGCAGTTGACGGCAACGATGAGGCCCAGGACCATCAGCAGGACGGCAAAGACGAGCTGCAGGCCCTTGGTGGCGGCGACGGAGACGGCAGCCGTGGTGGCGGTAGCCGGGATGGTGCCGAAGAAGCCAAACTGCTGGACAGCGGTCATGCAGCCCATGGCGCTCTGGACCAGCGAGGTGAAGGTGCAGCAGAGCAGGAAGACGACGGGCACGTAGAGCATCCAACCCTTACGGCCGGTGCACTTGCAGAACACGGCGAGGGTGATCATGGTCATACCGCCGAGCAGCTGGTTGGAAGCACCAAAGAGCGGCCAGATGTTGGTATAACCGCCAAAGGCGAGGGCGAGACCAGGAAGCAGGGTGACGACCGTGGCGAACCAGGGGTTACCGAGGACCTTCATGTAGCCGGCCTTGGAGTCGACGGCCAGAGCGTCGTTGGTCTGGGCAAAGAACTCAGAGAACGAAGTGCGGGCGATACGAGCGACGGCGTCGAGCGAGGTCAGGGCCAGAGCGGAGACGTTCATGGTCATGAAGACCGTGGCAACAGCGCCGTCAATGCCAAAGGCCTGCATACCGCGAGCAATACCAGCGGCAAAGATCTGGAACGGGGTGCCCACGGCAGCACCATTAGCACCAGTGGTGTTCATGGTGGAGAACATGATGCCGGCGACGATGATGGCAAGGATGCCGACGAAGGACTCGACGATCATAGCGCCGTAACCGACCTTGACGGCGTCCTGCTCCTTCTCGACCTGCTTAGAGGAGGTACCGGAAGAAACGAGGCTGTGGAAACCGGAGAGAGCGCCGCAAGCAACGGAGACAAACAGGACCGGGAACATCATGCCGGAGGCACCAGAGAAGCCGGTGAAGACCGGAGCGGTCATCGTAGCCTGGCCGTTAACACCCAGGACAACGATGCCGAGGACAGCGCAGACGATCATGACGATCATCATGATCGAGGTGAGGTAGTCACGCGGGGTCTTGAGCATCTGGATGGGCATAGCGCCAGCGAAGACCAGGTAGACCATGACGACGGCGAACCACTGGAACTTGGTCAGATAAACCGGGAACTGCATACCAACGGCGAACATGAGGACCATGAGCACCACGCCGGTGACGAACTCGGCAGCGCCGGTGAGGTTGAACTTCTTCTGGGCCCAACCAAAGACGATGGCGACGAAGGTGAACAGGATGGAGATGGTACCAGCGCAGCCAGCGGCGTAGGACTTAGCCTCGTTGACAGCGCCGGTGGCGGCATCGAGAACGGGAGCGGCAAACGTACCGCAGACCATGTCGGTGAAGGCGGCGATGACGATGATGCAGAACAGCCAGCAGAACAGCAGGAACAGACGACGGCCAGTCTTGCCGATGTACTTCTCGATGAGCTGAGCCAGCGACTTGCCGTTGTTCTTCATCGATGCGTACAGGGCACCAAAGTCGTGGACGGCGCCAAAGAAGATGCCGCCGACGAGGACCCAGAGCACGACGGGCAGCCAACCAAAGGCCATGGCGACGATCGTACCCGTGACGGGGCCGGCACCGCAGATCGAGCTGAACTGGTGCGAGAACGCGGTGAAGGCGGAGACAGGCGAGAAGCTCTTGCCGTCCTTCATGCGCTTGGCCGGCGTGAGAGCCTCTTTGTCAACGCCCCACTTGTTGGCCAGCCATCGGCCATAGCCCAGATAACCGCAGGCGAGCACCGCCGCGGCCACAACCATGAGCAAAACTCCGTTCATTACATTTCCTCCTCTAAAAAGAACTTCCCAGACATAAAAAATGAGGGCCGTCGGTTGCGCTCGACGGCCCTCATCTTCATCAGCCGCCCGTTATCGTACGGGCTAGCTGTATGTGCTAACCCGCATCAGATAATTACTACGCTGATAATGTTTAGCTGATGCGTGAACATGTCTAAGAAATCCTCTTCAATCATGATGCGAACGATCCGTGCGTGTTCACATCCCCCAGTGGATGAAACGCAGTATGAAACTTTAGTTGCCTAAAGTCAACGCAAATATGTAATGAATTTTCAACTTTTTTTGAAATTCTCGGTATATAACGCCACTGACCTCGGACTTTACCCGACAAAAGTTTTTGCATGAGAGATGCCCCTCGGGAGCGGGCGGGCGTATACAAGGTTTCCTGCTCTACAGTCCTGCTCGCACGGAGAGCACATTAAGTGCTCTCCGGCTCGTGCGGAACTC
>USHZ01000145.1 GCA_900554595.1 uncultured Collinsella sp.
CCGTCCATCGAGACGGTCATGAAGGGCGCCGAGGCCATGCGCGAGTTCGAGCCCGACTGGATTATCGCCATCGGCGGCGGCTCGCCCATCGATGCCGCTAAGGCCATGTGGGTCTTCTATGAGTATCCCGAGGAGTCCTTCGATAACATCATCCAGCCGTTCAGCTTCCCCGAGCTGCGTCAGAAGGCTCACTTCTGCGCCATTTCCTCCACCTCCGGTACCGCTACCGAGGTCACTGCCTTCTCCGTCATCACCGACTACGCCAAGGGCATCAAGTACCCGCTGGCCGACTTCAACATCACCCCTGATGTCGCCATCGTTGACCCCGAGCTCACCTACACCATGCCCGCCAAGCTGTGCGCTCACACCGGCATGGACGCTCTGACCCACTGCATGGAGGCTTACGTTTCCACTTGTGCTTCCATGTTCACCGACGCTAACGCTCTGCACGGCATCCGCGAGATCGTCGAGTGGCTGCCCAAGTCCTATGCTGGTGACCATGAGGCCCGTCAGCACATGCATGAGGCTCAGTGCATCGCCGGCATCGCCTTCTCCTCGGGCCTGCTGGGCATCGTTCACTCCATGGCTCACAAGACCGGTGCAGCCTTTGAGAACGGCCACATCATCCACGGTGCTGCTAACGCCATGTACCTGGGCAAGGTCATCCAGTGGAACTCCAAGGATCCGCGTGCTGCCGAGCGTTACGCTTACGTGGCCAAGGAGATCCTGCACCTTCCCGGCGAGACCAACGAGGAGCTCATCGCTGCGCTCGTCCAGAAGATTCGCGACCTCAACGACCAGCTCAACATTCCGCAGTCCATCAAGGATTACGCGAATGGTGGCGTGAAGGTCGACGCCGAGAACCCGCAGATGGTCTCCGAGGAGGAGTTCCTCGCCAAGCTCCCCGAGATCGCCGCGAACGCCGAGCAGGACGCCTGCACGCCCGAGAACCCGCGTGAGACCAAGGCTGCCGACTTCGAGAAGATTCTCAAGGCCTGCTACTACGACACCGACATCGATTTCTAATCGACTCTTGTTATCGTAACGAGGGGCTCCGCACGTATCCGTACGGAGCCCCTTTCTTTTTTCTTTTAGAGAATGGGATAGTTATGGCTGCAATTTTCAATAGCCCCAGCAAGTACATTCAGGGTCCGGACGAGCTCGCCAAGCTCGGCTCCTATGTCGAGCCGCTCGGCGCTAAGGCCCTCGTCATCGTGACGCCTTCGGGCAAGAAGCGCGTCGGTGCCAAGATTGAGGGCGGCTTTGCCGAGGCTAAGGCCGAGCTGCTGTTTGAGGACTTTAACGGCGAGTGCTCCAAGGGCGAGGTCGATCGCCTGGTTGCGCTCGCTCGCGACAACGGTTGCGACATCATCGTCGGCGTCGGTGGCGGCAAGATCCTCGATACCGCTAAGGCCGTTGCCTACTACCTGGAGTCCCCGGTTATCATTTGCCCCACCATCGCCTCGACCGATGCACCGTGCTCGGCGCTTTCGGTGCTCTACACCGATGACGGCCAGTTCGATAAGTACCTGTTCCTTAAGGCAAACCCCAACATTGTCCTGATGGATACGACGGTTATCGCGGCGAGCCCGGTGCGTCTGACGGTTTCCGGTATGGGCGATGCGCTCGCAACCTACTTTGAGGCTCAGGCGACGCACGATGCCGACGGTGGCACTTGCGCCGGCGGTAAGGGCGGAATGGCCGGCCTGGCGCTCGCCAAGCTCTGCTACGAGACGCTTATGGCCGATGGCGTCAAGGCCAAGGTCGCGCTGGAGAAGGGTGCGCTCACGCCTGCCGTCGAGCATATCATCGAGGCCAATACGCTGCTTTCGGGCATTGGCTTTGAGAGCTCGGGCCTTGCTGCTGCTCATGCCATCCACAATGGCCTGACGATGCTGCCCGAGTGCCACGGCATGTATCACGGCGAGAAGGTCGCCTTTGGCACCATCGTCCAGCTGGTACTCGAGGATGCTCCGACTGAGAAACTCGAGGAAGTCTTGGGCTTCTGCATTGAGCTGGGCCTGCCGGTCACGATGAAGGAACTTGGCGTTGCCGAGCTTACGCGCGAGCAGGCCATGATTGTTGCCGAGGCCGCCTGCGCGCCCGATGACACCATGTGCAACATGCCGTTTGAGGTGACGCCCGAGATGGTCGCAAACGCCATCCTGGGTGCCGACGCACTGGGTCACTACTACCTCATGGATGAGTAAATCACGCTAAAGAAGGGGCAAAGCCGGAAGATGGCTTTGCCCCTTTTTGCTATGGTGCAAAGTAACCTGTTCCAATGCACGAGTTGGTGCAGGGGGGACAGGTTACTTTGCATCAATCTTTGTTTGATGAAGGGCGGATTCGCGTATGGCGCTTCCTATGGTTTATGGCGGTCCCGGCCGGTATGTTCAGGGGCCGGGCGAACTTTCGCGTCAGGGCAGGTATTTGTCATGGTTGGGCTGCGCTGCCTACGTATTGTTTGACCAGGGCACCGAGGATCGGCTGTGCAGGCAGATCGTCGATGGATTTCTGGATGAAGATCTAAGCGAGCCGTTCTTTAAAATTTACAACGGTCCCTGTACGGAAGATGCCGTTGTCGAAATGGCCAAGGAAGCCCGGGCTGAGTATTGCGACATGGTAGTCGGTATCGGTGGTGGCAAGATGCTCGATATCGCTAAGGCCGTTGCGTTTTATGCCGAGCTGCCGTTGTGCGTATGCCCCACGGCGGCTTCGATGGACGGTCCGTGCAGCGCGATTTCGGTGCTGTATCACGAGGATGGGTCGTTCGACCGCTACCTGATGCTCGAGAAGAATCCGGACCTGGTCGTGGTCGATACCAACGTGGTCGCGGCGGCCCCACTGCGTATGACGGTCGCCGGTATGGGCGATGCGCTGACAACGTATTTCGAGGCGCGTTCGTGCGCCGCGGCGCACGGCGCCAACGAGCACGGTGGCGCGTCGGGGCACTTGGCGCTGGTCGCGGCACGTGCCTGCTACGACACGCTTATGGAATGCGGCGTCGCTGCCAAGCGCGATCTCAAAAAGGGGCGTACATCGCCGGCGGTTGAGCGCCTGATCGAGTGCAACATCCTGCTTTCGGGCGTTGGCTTTGAGAGCGGTGGCTTGGCGTTGGCGCATGCCATCGCCAACGGCCTGACGATTTTGCCCGAGTGCAAGGCTATGCACGGCGAGGCCGTAGCGTTTGGTCTGGTGGTCCAGCTGCGCCTGGAGCGTGCGCCCGAGCTTGAACAGGTGCTCGAGTTTTGCCAGCGCGTCGGTCTGCCGACGACGCTCAAGGAGCTGGGCCTTGGCGAGATTTCCGATGCCGACCTGATGAGTGTTGCGGATGCGGCCTTTAGAAACGAACGCAATATGGCCAACGAGCAGGCCAAGGTGACCAAACAAAAGCTCGTCGAGCTCATGCGCGAGGCATAGTTTGGCGCTTGATCTACCTTGTGCAATCGAGGCGGCGATAGACCGGGGCTATTTGCCGCAAAGATGCTCCGCGTGTAATTTGCCCGAGGCGTGGGCCGATAGCGTATCATTATCTCTTGCTTGTTTGCACTGCTCAGGGAGGGGCCGCGCATGGCGCAGGAACACGATCTATTTGATGACATTATCGAGATCAGCAAGGGTTTCGACTTTCTTAAAAACCCGCTTGGCGGCGTGACCGATGCACTCGATCCGTCAGCGCCGCAGTGGAATCCTGCCGACTATAAGGAGCGTCCGCGCGGCAACACGATTCCGTGCCTGGCCTGCAAAAACGAGAAGAGCGGCTGCACCGCGTGCATGGACGCGTGCCCGGTCAACGCCATCGAGGTCGAGGAAGACGCCATCGAGATCCTCGACTCCTGTCGCAAGTGCGGCCTGTGCGCCGCTGCTTGCCCGACGGAGGCGATCATCTCTCCGCGCCTTGCGCCCAAAAACGTTTACGACGACATTGTCTCTGCTGCTACGAGCCATGAGACCGCCTACGTCACCTGCACGCGCGCCCTCAAGCGCATGCCGCGCGAAAATGAAGTCGTCGTCGCCTGTGTGGGCGATATTACGGCCGAGACCTGGTTCTCGGTGCTGGCCGATTATCCCAACGTGAGCGTGTACCTGCCGCTGGGCGTGTGCGATAAGTGCCGTAACACCGGTGGCGAGGACATCCTGGGCGAGGCCATTGCTACCGCCGAGGAGTGGGCGGGCACGGGCATGGGTCTGGAGGTCGATCCCAAAAGCCTCAAGTGCCATAAGCGCCGCGAGTACGAGCGCAAGGAGTACATGGAAAAGATCGCCCGCACCACGGGCCTTACCGTGACAAAGCTCAATCCGGCAACGGCGGCACTGGCCTCGGTGACGCAGAAGCTCAAAGCCCATCGCCATCAGATTACCCAGTTGGAGCGTACGCTCAACACCATGTGCGGCACCACGACGACCAAGCGTCGCCGTTCGCTCACGCACGGGCGGCAGCTGGTGCTCTCGACGCTGCAAAACCACCCCGAGCTTGCCCAGAACATGCAGGTGAGCACGCCTGAGTGTGATTTTGACAAGTGCACGTCGTGTGGCGAGTGTGTCAATGTATGTCCCACGTTCGCCTGCGATTTGGTGGGAAGCGGCCGCTTTGCGTTGGAGTCCACGTATTGTTTGGGCTGCGGTGCCTGCGTCAAGGTGTGCCCCGAGCATGCGCTCAAGTTAGTTAAGCATGACGCGTCCAATCTGGTCGTCGTCGATCCCGAAGCCGAGGAAAAGGCCGCCCAGAAGGCGAAGGCTCACGAAGAAGCTGAGAAGGTCAA